>JAWSUM010000172.1:0-1062 GCA_033549165.1 Methanolobus sp. | reverse complement strand
CTAAAGGAGATCAACTTCAACATCTCGTATTTATTCCACACGTATGGCGTTCTCTTGAGCTTCCAGGGCAAGTTCAATGGCACGGAAGGTCATTTCTTGAGAATACGCATGATATGTTTTTTCGAGACAATCTCTTATCAGTCTGCCAAAAAAGGGAAATCCTTCTTTCCCTGCGGTTTTATAATAGTGTTCACCCTCTTTGTCTACCAGGTATAGATGGTCACTGTCTTTATCTTTAGCAATATCGATGTATTTTCTTAATTCAATAAACCCTTGTGTACCGAGTACAAAGAGTCGACCATCTCCCCATGCACCGAGACCATCAGGAGTAAACCAATCCACCCTAAGGTAGCAGGTCGCACCATTATCCGCAGTTAACATGGCATCTCCAAAGTCCTCAAAACTCTGGTATGACTTGTAATAGTAGTTAGCAATCCTGCTTGAATTGAGCTTTGCATCCCGGGCTTTTGTAAAATAAAGAAACTGATCAATCTGGTGACATCCAAGATCAGTTAGAATCCCGCCGTATTGTAATTTATCAAAAAACCATTGTGGACGCTGTGACAAACTGATACGGTGTGGTGCAATATTAATGGTCTGCAATACTCTTCCAATAGCTCCTTCATTAATAAGTCGCTCAGCCAAAACTGAGGATTCTACGTGAATACGTTCGGAATAGTAAACAGCATAGTGCCGATTTGTCTCCTCTGCTTTTTTTCTGGCTCGTTCCAACTGACTTTTTGTTGTAAAGGGTGGCTTATCAGAAAAAAAATCTTTTTGGTAATCCATGACACGACAGCCCAGGTCGCCTCTTTGTACTGGAATAGAAGCGGATGCGACCATTTTTATATCCGGGTGTTCCAGAATTTCCTCTTCACTCTTTGCGGAACTTGCTGCTGGAAATATTTTCATAAACTTCCTTACTTTTTCAGGATCCGGATCATATACCAGAGATATATTCGCTCCTGCCTCGGTCAATCCGTTACACATGCCATATATATGACCATGGTCAAGGCCAATCACACCAACAGGAAATTCACCTTTATCACAGACTCTTTTTTT
>JAWSUM010000171.1:0-1289 GCA_033549165.1 Methanolobus sp. | reverse complement strand
GTAATACAGCCAGGGTGGTGCTTATCATGGAAAAGGTAAGGTTCTTTCTTGGTCTTGACGTAGGCAAGTCGGAAATAGTTGCGACCCTTATGGATGATGAAGAAAAGGAACTGTTCCGAGGGTCCTTCAAGAATCAGCTTTCAGGTTTCAGGGAGATGATGAAAGCAGTAGCCGGGGTGACATTGAAGGTCTCAAAGGAATATCACATCTATGCAGGAATGGAGGCCACTGGGACATATTACCTGAAGCTTGTGAAGTTCCTTTACGAGAAGGTAGACGGGGTAACGCCCTACGTCATCAACCCCAACAAGGTCAAGAAATACATGGAGTACAGGGGCAGCAGGACCAAGACAGACCTGCAGGATTCAAGGATCATTGCCATGTGCATCAGGGACGGAGTTGAAAATGATCTATTCAGGCCCTGGTTCCCTTCCCGTAAAGAGCACGAGGAGCTGAAACAGCTTGTGAGACTGAGAGAGAGCCTCTTGACCATGAAGACCATGGAGAAAAACAGGATAGAAGGTCTGAAACAAAACCCGGACCATTCACCCCATGCAATGAATATCCTTGAAGATCATGTGGCCTATCTCTCCCGGCAGATAAAGGAACTGGAGGCAATACTGAAAGACAATATCAAGCATGGTAATTTCCCGGATATCGAAGAAGACATAGAAAGACTTAAGTCCATACCAGGCATATCGGATCTGACGGCGACGAGCTTTGTTTCAGAGATAGGAGAAATAGAAAGGTTTGATGGAATAAAGCAGATAGTCGCCTATGCTGGACTTTCACCAATGCAAAAACAGTCAGGTACATCCATAAGAGGCAAGGTCCAAATATGCAAAAAGGGGTCGAGCAAACTAAGGCAGATCCTCTACATGCCAACACTCGCAGCAATAAGGTGCAACCCTGTAATAAAAAGCTTCTATGAAAAGCTCCTGGAAAAGGGCAAGAAAAAGATGGTCGCAATAACGGCCTGCATGAGGAAAATGCTCCACATAATGTACGGCATCATGAAGAACAAGGCATATTTCGATCCCGCTCTCTGTATGCCGAAAGTTCGATGAAATAGTCCTGAAAAGCTTACAACCAGATTGTCAAGGTTCAAAAAAATACTTGACTTACAACACGGTATCTCTGCGGTGAAAAGGTTCGTGACTTGTGACTCGTAACTCGTGACTGGGTTTTAAACCCAAAAAAAGATCCAGGTTTTCCTCTCTCTTGCCCTTCTCTGCGGCCCTCTGCGTCCTCATATATTGGTGAGGAGCCATCTGGTTGTAAACTTTTAG
>JAWSUM010000170.1:0-1635 GCA_033549165.1 Methanolobus sp. | reverse complement strand
CAGGCTAATAGCTTCATGCATATCGAATGTGATCTGGACAATGTTCTCGGTTCGACAAATAACCTGGATGAGACATTTGAAAAGCTATTGGACTTCACACTGGAAACAAAGGCAATAGATTCCGGAATGATCTATCTGGTAGATGAGAGCGGGGAATTCAATCTTGTGGCATCACGGGGTCTTTCTGAGAATTTCGTTGAAAAGCTTTCCCATTTTTCTCCCAATACCATACTCGCCCGTCTTTTTATGACGGGTTATCCCGTATATAAGTATTTTTCGGAAATAAACGCCATGATCCCTGGAAGTGATCTCAGCTATGAGAATCTCCAGGCCATGGGTTTCATACCTGTCAGGTTCAATGATGAACTGGTTGCTGCAATGGTTCTTGGTTCACACAAGAAGCTCGAGATCCCCGCAAACTCCAGGAATCTCATAGAAACAATTGCCAATCAGATAGGGATAATAATCTCACGTGCGAAAAAGGATTCAGGTCTTCTGAAGAGCAAAAATCATCTGCGTTCACTACTCGATGCTCTTGAAGAACTGGTTTTTATTATGGATCTGGAAGGCAAGGTACTGCATACGAACGAATCCCTGCACAAGCAACTTAACTACAGCAGCAGTGACCTTTATATGAAAGACTTTCTGATTTTGTATCCTGATGGCTGGGAAGATGATGTGCTTTCAAATCTTGACGAGATCATGGAAGGAAAAGCTTCTTCCTGTGAGACCCCCATGGTCAGCAAAGGAGGCATACTCGTACCTGTGAAGACCAAATTCACAATTGGGGACTGGGGAGGACAGGAAGTTTTGATTGCCACGGCTTCTGTTGTGAAAGACCCCGGACTTCAGGATTAGTCCGGTTAGCTATAAACAGATAACTGTCCTGTGGCCTCCCGTCCTTTTTTTGTTTATGGGTGACTGGTTCTTATATTGTGATCAGGCACTGTTCATTAATTGTCATTTCGCGTTCCAACTCCCAGAACCACAAGTTTTGTTTGCATGGGTGTTTTCCAGCCCTGCGGGATTATCTCATCCTTTTTGACATCTATCTTTATGTGGGTTGAATCAAGTCCTGCATCTTTCATATATTCAAGTATCATTGTCTCTCCGAGGTTGACAGCATAGTCAAGAGCTTCATGATAATCAAAGAAACTGGT
Source organism: Methanolobus sp. (assembly GCA_033549165.1). Taxonomy (GTDB): domain Archaea; phylum Halobacteriota; class Methanosarcinia; order Methanosarcinales; family Methanosarcinaceae; genus Methanolobus. Next base: position 475 of record JAWSUM010000170.1, on the reverse strand, counting down.
CTTCCCTTTTTCTGAAAATACCAGGAACTCCCAATCCGGTGCTGCCATTGAAGCAGGCCTGATGAGTATCTCGGCACGCCTTATTCCCTTCGCTGCAAGTGCACCTGCGGCATTGCCAACATCCGAGTAAGGAGGAAGTATGATCTGTGCATCGAGTATGTCCCTTAACTCTTCCGCAAAGGCTCTTACTGGTCCTCCTATTAGCACGACTGGAATCTCTACCTTGAACTTTGCAGGCGACTGGATATCGAATATCTTACGGATCGCTGTCTTTGGGATATCTTCCAGGAAGAACGATACAAGGTTTGCAGCCATGTTCTTTGCAAATTCTCTCTTGATCCTCTTTGCAAATTCCTGTCTTTCTATACCGGCCAGGGAACTTAAAAGAGCAGCACCAACGTTCGATGCCTCTGTATTCCATTCCGTATAGTCCCCTAGTACGTGAAGGGCATCCGTAGGTGTGAAGCCTATTGCC
>JAWSUM010000169.1:0-2465 GCA_033549165.1 Methanolobus sp. | reverse complement strand
GAATACATCAAGACTAAGAACACTATTATTACTTTTGACTGTCAAAGTTGGGTTAGAATTATGAATGCATTTGAGTTGCCGCAATCATTCATACGTACCATGTGAAAAAATAGACGAACATTGCATAAATAATCACTTAATTTGCGCGATTTTTTAATAAGGTACAGATAAAAACAGAGATATATAATCAAAAAGGCGTAAAACTCTTTAATTCGTAGTAAAATAAGAAAAGAAACCCGGACAGGCCGGGAATTAGCCAATTACGCCCGAACCGGGATTCGAACCCGGGTCGGAGCCTCGACAGGGCTCCATGATAGGCCTCTACACTATTCGGACATTTTGTAAGTTTTCGCTTGTGAGCACCCCTTAAAGGATGCTCTTGTATATATAGCTTTTTCTTGATTTTGGAAGTCCCGCCTCCCAGACTCGAACCGGGGACATCGCGGTGCCTGCGCGGAATTTGTGAACGTGTCACATGAACCAAACTACAGCCGCGCACTCTACCAACTGAGTTAAAGCGGGACAGGCAAATCATGCACCAGCACGGCAATGCTGTGCGATGCAACACTCCAATACGCGCAATAATACTTATCTCTTTCGCCGCAAAGGACCTTAATGCCAGAAACATGAGAAGTATCGGTAAAGTGAACTGCCAGAGAATACACTACAATTAAACTGCAACAAGAGAAAAAAGAAGGAACAGGCACTTGATGAGTGCCCGGTGTGTGCAAATAACAATATCAGAAGGTGTCCAGTTCTCCCTTGACCACCATATCGGTGATCCTGGTAATGTTGGAGAGCCAGTCATCGATCACGGATTCCGTTTCCGCCCTTATTGATGCGAAATTAGCGCCGTCCTCAGGGATGACGTGGGCACTGGCTACAAGAGGCTGGTCGATCGGCATGCCTATCTGTGAGAGCAGTCTGATGTGGACGTCCTGTACCCCGGGCACGGCCTTAACAATGTCCCGTGCCATCTGGGTGGAGAGAAGGTTGTATATCTTACCGATGTGGTTTATCGGATTCTTACCACTGGTAGCTTCCATACTCATAGGCCTGCCAGGAGTAATGAGACCGTTGCAGCGGTTGCCACGGCCGACAGAACCATCGTCACCCATCTCTGCAGAGGTACCTGTAACGGTCAGGAACACAGAACCGCACTTCATGTTGTCTGCAGTGTTGATCAGCGCGGATACGTTCCTTTCAGTGCGCTTGAGTGCAAGGTCTGTGACATAATCTGCCATCTCCTCCTTGATGTTAATGTAGTGATCCAGATCGTCGATATGCCTGCCAACCATTCCACAACATATCGTGAGTGAGATGTCGTCGCCGTCCCTCAGCCCCATGACCTTGATATCGGTACCTATCCCTGGAATCTTCTTTTTCAGGTCGGTTACGAGCTTCCTTTCGGACTCATAAACGATCTGCTCAAGTTCTGAGAAAGGGGCATGTCCCACACCAAAGGATGTGTCGTTTGCAACCGGAATGCGGTCCCTGTTAAACACATCCCTGAGATCGGATGAACCGGTACCCAGTTTACAGTCGACTATCATATCCCTTTCAAGGTCCATATCAACTATCGTTTTCCTGATATAATCCCTTGCAGCCTGGAGGACAACAGCCTCGGCGGGAATCTCCACACCTTCGAACTCCTTGGTAGCCCTGCCCACAAGAAGGGTATATATAGGCTGGGTGACCTCACCGCCTCCGAACTTGGGGTTGGACCTTCCTGCCACGATCTGGGTCTCATCGGTATTGTGGTGAAGCACTACGCCGCATTTCTTGATATACTCCTTGCACAACGCACGGCTAACCGCCTCTGCAAGACCATCCGAGATGCTGTCGGGGTGACCAATACCTTTCCTCTCGACAAGCTCGATCTGCTGTTTTTCGATTGGCGTTTCTACCAGGTGTTCGACTTTGATATTCCTTAACATTTTGATACCCTCATGCAGTCATTTGTAGCATTACGAACAAGAATAGATAATCGGACATTGAATTAAGTATTCTTTTCTGTATCAACTAACCATGTATTATTTAATATTATCCTTTCATTTGTATTACTGGAGATTATAAATAATATATATTGCAGATGTGGGACAGAAATATCCATCAGCGTGAAATCTATATGTTATAAATGTCTTTGAAAGAACGTTCAATTCATATAGTTCACTCTATTTAAGAAGGATCACCATGATACGTATTGCCATACCCAACAAAGGACGTTTACATGACCCTACCGTCAGCCTGCTCAGGGAAGCGGGATTACCTGTACTTGAAGGTGGCACCAGGAAACTTTTCGCAAAGACCACCGACCCCGAGATCACATATCTCTTTGCACGTGCTGCCGACATCCCGGAATATGTCCAGGACGGCGCTGCCGATGTTGGCGTTACCGGACTTGACCTCATCCATGAAACAGGGTTTTTTTTTTTTTTTTTTTTTTTTTTTTTTTTTTTTTTTTT
>JAWSUM010000168.1:0-2615 GCA_033549165.1 Methanolobus sp. | reverse complement strand
ACCTTGAGGTCATTGCACACAGGATCCAGCGTGACAAGAACGTAGAGATCACAACCACACCACCAATCGTTGTATACCGTGAGACCATTCGTGGAAGTGCAGGCCCGGTCGAAGGTAAGTCACCAAACAGGCACAACAGGTTCTATGTACATGTGGAGCCACTCGAGCAAGGTGTAAGAGACCTTATCCGCAATGGCGAGATCTCAATGCGCATGCCAGAGGTCGAGCGCAGAGAAAAGCTAATGGCCGCCGGAATGGACAAGGATGAAGCAAAAGGCATAGTAGACATCTTTGAAAGCAACATTTACCTTGATATGACCAAGGGTATCCAGCACCTCAACGAGACCATGGAACTCATCCTTGAAGGATTCGTAGAGGTCATGAAAGCAGGACCCCTCTCAAGGGAACCATGCATGGGCGTTAAGGTGAAGCTGGTCGATGCAAAGCTACACGAAGATGCGGTACACAGAGGACCCGCACAGGTAATTCCTGCATCAAGGCAGGCAATACAGGCTGCGATGCTTATGGCAGACGACACTCTCCTGGAACCATACCAGAAAGTATTCATCCAGGTGCCCCAGGACCAGATGGGAGGAGCTACCAAGGAGATCCAGGGTCGTCGCGGAATTATTATCAACATGACTGCAGAAGGTGACATGACAATTATAGAGTCCAAGGCACCTGTAGCAGAGTTGTTCGGTTTTGCAGGAGACATAAGGTCCGCAACCGAAGGACGTGCAATGTGGAGTACCGAGTTTGCAGGATTCGACACACTGCCTACAAACCTGAACAGTGAGGTAGTTGGCTCCATCAGAGAGAGAAAAGGATTGAAGAAGGAGCTTCCACAGGCATCTGACTACCTGAGCCAGTGATCGTGGGAAAATGCAGCGTTGGCTGCAAATCCCCCTTTTCGTCAGAAAGGTTTAAACGTGAAAACATCTATTAGGACAAATCAAATTGAAGTATTAATAATTCAATAAAGGAGATATTAAAATGGCAGCTGATAAACCACACATGAACTTAGCGGTTATCGGTCATATTGACCACGGCAAGTCTACCCTTGTCGGCAGACTGATGTTCGAGACTGGAGCAGTACCTGCTCACCTGATCGAGAAATATAAAGCAGAAGCAAGAGAGAAAGGAAAAGAATCCTTCGCTTTCGCATGGGTAATGGACTCCCTCAAGGAAGAACGTGAGAGAGGTATTACCATCGATATCGCCCACAGAAGGTTCGACACAGACAAGTTCTACTTTACCATCGTGGACTGTCCGGGCCACCGTGACTTTGTAAAGAACATGATTACCGGTGCATCCCAGGCTGATGCAGCTATCCTTGTAGTAGCAGCACCAGACGGCGTAATGGCCCAGACAAAGGAGCACGTGTTCCTTTCCAGGACCCTCGGTATCAACCAGCTCATCATTGCTGTTAACAAGATGGATGCAGCAAACTACAGTGAGGAAAGGTACGAGCAGGTAAAGAGGGACGTCAGCCAGCTCCTCGGTATGGTAGGATTCAAGGCAAGCGAGATCCCATTCATCCCAACCTCAGCATTCGAGGGTGACAACATCAAGGAAGCAAGCAAGAATACCCCTTGGTACAACGGCCCATCCATCCTTGAAGCACTCAATGCACTTCAGACCCCAGAGAAGCCAGACACACTTCCACTCAGGATCCCTGTACAGGATGCATACACCATCTCAGGTATCGGAACCGTACCGGTAGGCAGAGTTGAGACAGGTATAATGAAGAAGGGTGACAACGTCGTCTTCAACCCAAGCGGCATTGCAGGAGAAGTAAAATCCATTGAGATGCACCACGAAGAAGTCCCACAGGCAGTACCTGGCGACAACATCGGATGGAATGTAAGAGGTGTAGGTAAGAACGACGTCCGCAGAGGAGACGTTTGTGGTCCGACCGCAAACCCACCATCAGTTGCAGATGAGTTCACCGCACAGATCGTAGTGCTTCAGCACCCATCCGCGATCACAGCAGGATACACACCTGTATTCCACTGCCACACCGCACAGACTGCATGTACTCTTATTGCACTCAACAAGAAGCTCGATCCAAAATCCGGGCAGGTCAAGGAAGAGAACCCAACCTTCATTAAGGCAGGAGATGCAGCGATCATTACCGTAAAGCCAACCAGGCCAATGGTAATCGAGCCAGTTAAGGAAATCCCACAGCTCGGAAGGTTCGCCATCCGCGATATGGGAATGACCATTGCTGCTGGCATGTGCATGAGTGTCTCACAGAAGAAATAAGACACTCAACTTTTCCTTTTTATAGGAGACGAACATGTCACAGAAAGCAAGAATAAGATTATCAGGAATCAGTCCGGTAAATCTGGATGGAGTCTGCGAACAGGTAAAAGCAATTGCAGACAGAACAGGTGTAAGCATCTCAGGACCGGTTCCCCTACCAACCAAAAAGATGGTAGTACCAGTCAGGAAGAGTCCAAGTGGCGACGGAACCGCAACATGGGATCACTGGGAAATGCGCGTACACAAGAGGCTCATCGACATCGCAGCCGACGAACGTGCACTCAGGCAGCTCATGCGCATTCAGGTCCCCAAGGACATCAACATTGAGATCGTACTGCAGAACTAAAAAC
>JAWSUM010000167.1:0-2630 GCA_033549165.1 Methanolobus sp. | reverse complement strand
GAGGTAACAGGTGAATACAAGATTGCGGATACGGGAAAAGCTGAGTTTGACTATCCCAGCGGAGGGCAGAACGTATTCACACAATACGAAGGTACAAGCGGGATATTGCTTGACTCCTTTGTAAGAAGATTGATCTTTGCATACACTTTTAGTGAGCCCAAGATCATCCTTAGCGAGTACATGGTTGACAGCTCACGCCTGATGTATCACCGACAGATCGAAGATAGGGTGCAAACAATAGCTCCGTTCCTTGAGTACGACAGCGACCCGTATCCTGTGATCTATAATGGCAAGGTATACTGGATAATAGATGCCTATACTACGGCTGATAAGTATCCGTATTCGGAAACCTATTCCGGAATGAATTTCAGCGACATCAACTATATAAGGAATTCTGTAAAGGTTGTCATTGATGCCTATGAAGGCACGGTTGATTTCTACATAATGGAAGACGAGCCCGTTGTCAATACCTATTCAAAAATATTCCCTGGTCTGTTCAAGCCTTTCAGTGAGATGCCGGAAGGATTACAGGAGCATATCCGGTATCCCAAGGATTTCTTCAAGGTTCAGATGGACCTTTATGAGGATTACCATATGACCGATCCCGGGACATTCTACAATAAAGAGGATGCCTGGGAAATCCCGAGAGAGGTCTACAGGGGAGGCAGTATTGAAATGGAACCGTACTACATGATCACAGATCTTCCTAATGGCGATGGACTGGAATATGTATTACTGCAACCTTTTACACCTCTTAACAGGGAGAACATGATAGCCTGGATCGCAGCGCGGTGTGACGAACCAAACTATGGCGAGATCAAACATTATGAGCTTCCAAAGGGAGAACTGATCTACGGGCCGACCCAGATAGAATCCAGGATCGATCAGGATCCGGATATCTCAGAACAATTAACTCTATGGGGTCAGACGGGTTCCCGGGTTATAAGAGGTAACTTGCTGGTAGTGCCTATCGGTAATTCAATATTGTACACCGAACCCATATTCATAAGTGCTGAAGAGTCCGAGATTCCGGAACTCAGGAGAGTTGTGGCATCTTCCGGTCAGAAGGTTGTCATGGCCGAAACCCTTGAAGGATCTCTTCAGATGCTGGTCGGAGGTATGATCATTGAAGAGGACGGTACCCAGGTAGTTGTGCCGGCAGAGACACGTAACCTGGCCCGGGAGGCTCTTGACCACTATAACAGAGCTCAGGAATATCTGAGTGAGGGTGACTGGGCAGGCTATGGAGAAGAGATCGATCAGATGGAAGAAGTACTTGAACAGCTTTCTGAGGGTGTTCAGGAGACGAATTCAAGTGCTTAATTCCTCCGGCTAAAAAAGGATTGCGTATGGAACAAACAAATTCATATAGCGTGATTCGAGTCCGCATGGGAACTTCAAACGCCTACCTAATTTCCGATAATGATACTGTTCTGTTGGTCGATGCCGGAAATGAAGGAAGGATAGGGGATATGGAAGTAGCCCTGAAGAAGAACGGGCTTGAATTTTCGGATATTGCTATCATTATCGTTACCCATTCCCATTATGACCATGTAGGTTGCCTGGCTGAGATTAAGAAAAGAAGCAGGGCAAAAGTTATCGTTCACAGAGACGAAGCGAACTTCCTGAGCAATGGCTGCACTCCTTTTCCAGAGGGTACGATGATATGCTCGAAGGTCATTAACCGGATCGGGGGACTATTCCTCTCGGACAGGGCAAGGTGTGCTCCCGTACATCCTGACATCATTGTTGACGGAGAGTGCGAACTCATGATTCCTGGACTCGAGGTCACAATCCTTCCCACGCCCGGACATACCTCCGGCTCTGTCAGCGTTATCATCAACAACGAATGTTCTTTTGTAGGCGATACGCTGTTCAGTGTGATCCCGGGTACCGTCTATCCTCCCTTTGCCAATGACCGGGAAACACTGATCAAAAGCTGGGAAAAACTTTTGTCTATCGGATGCAGGACCTTTTATCCGGGACACGGAAGACCGTTCTCACGTGAAACACTTGAGAAGTGCTTTGAGAAAAAAAGGACCTGACCGGCCTTTCAGTTCCCTGCCTGCAGGATAGGTGAACAACTGTTTGAGGCTCGTGCAACTGCAGGAAAAAAGCAGAGTGATAAAGAAAGGTGTACTGAAAATCAACATTTCCTGTCACCAAATATGGCAGAACCGACACGAACCATCGTGGCCCCTTCTTCGATGGCTACCATGTAGTCACTGGACATTCCCATTGACAGTTCTTGAATATCGATGTTATCCTGATTCTTCTGCTGCATCTCATCAAAGAGCGATTTCATCCTTCTGAAATACGGACGTGCCTGCTCCGGAGAAACAAAGGGAGGTATGCACATGAGTCCTTTCACCTGAACGTTCTGGAGTGAACGGACATAAGAAATGACCTCTCCTATCTCATCCAACCCGAAGCCATATTTCTGTGGTTCCTCCCCGATATTGACCTGGAGGAAAATGTCCTGAACCCTGTCGATCTCCGCGGCTTTCCTGTCAATCTCCTGCACTACCTTCAGGGAGTCGGCAGACTGGATCACATCAAAAAGCTGGACGGCTTTTCTGACCTTGTTTGTCTGCAGATGTCCAATGAGATGCCTTTCACAGGGCAGAATA
>JAWSUM010000166.1:0-3086 GCA_033549165.1 Methanolobus sp. | reverse complement strand
TTGCAGGCCGTTCTTCTTTTAAAGCAATGATCAAATTATCAATATCACCTATTCCCTCCGTAGCAGGATTTTTTAATGCTGGACCGTCGAGTGCAAATCCTGAGCTAGATACTAATAGCAAGAGACACGTCAAAAAAATAAGCTTTTTCATTTAATTTCCCCCCTTCTATTGAGTTAGATCATTCTTTAAACAACTTTTAATACTTAAATGATCAAGTCAATGTTTAATTTGTTCTAAAAATCCACGTCCTATGGGCGTGGTCAGAGTTTGACGGCTTTGCCTGAAGAGTGCTCACTGTGCTACTCCTATAATCGAGTTGTTCCCGCAACATCGAGAAAGGAGATGCAAGTGAGCAGATTTCGTAAGTTATCACATGTTATATGGCATTGCCAATATCATATGGTATGGGTTCCTAAATATCGATATAGGGTACTTGAAGCTGAGGTTGGGCGTGAGGTTCATAATTGCATTCAGGTATTTGCGGGCTATAAGGGTTGTGAAGTTATAGAGATAAGTGTTCAGAAGGATCATATCCATCTGATAATCATGGTTCCTCCCAAAGTATCGATATCCGATTTGCTGGGTACATTGAAGGGTAGAACAGCAATACGAGTGTTCAAGAAGTTCCCCTATTTGAAGCATAAACCCTATTGGGGGAATCATTTTTGGGCATCGGGTTATTGTGTTGATACAGTAGGATTAGATGCGGAAATGATACGTAAATATGTTAAATATCAAGAAGATAAGGAACGTAGGGAAGAACAACTGCGATTAAAATTCAAATAAACAAGGATGCGGGGACAACTCAGCTTGCCTCCTCAGGGGGCAAGCACCAAGCCCCCCTATGGGGGGCAAAAGCAAAGCCACGTCCTTTGGGCGTGGATTCTTTACTACCTCGCACTGTTAGCGGTGAGAATCGCCCTGTCTCTGATCTCATGTGTGAGTGGAGTATGAACATATTCATCATTCATGCCTATGCCAGGTTTGTCCGCAGCTTCGGTCTGCTGTGTTCCTGAAACTTTTTTCGGTTTATGACCTTTCTTTTCAATCAATTCACAGGGGAGTTCTCCCACTGTCGGATGAAAGACATGCCGTGATCCATCCACCCACAGGTTTACTGTAACCTTTGCCCTGACAAAGTGTGGTCGACTGCGGGTAGGGAGCAGCTGGATGATTTCTCCATTAACGGAGATGGTATTGTCATTCTTTACGGTTCTCTGACAGCGTCTGCACAGGATATTTTGGATATCTGTTTCATGCGGAGGAGATCTCCATGCAGATATTGTATCTTCCGGTGCAACGCCGAAGCGCCGGCAATACTTTGGTATAAAGATTTGATTGAGGTATATCATTGCGTCCTGGGCATTGTTGATGCCCCTGAGTCTAAGTTCCGAGACCAGGCGATCCTGGAATGTGCCGTTTATCCTTTCTCCTCTCCCTCGAGCCTGGGGCGAATGAGCAAAGGTTAACCCTATGCCGAGTTCTTTCATGGCTCTTTCAAATTGTGTTGGCTTTTGATCACATTGAGCAACATGGATACCTCCGTGCCGGGTAGTGGTAAACTGGGACGCACGATCGAGATAAAAGCCCGCAGGGAGGCCGTATATCCTGCACACTTCAATACATACCAGTAAGCATCCATCCAGATCCTCTTCCTTTTGAAACAGGCCGTAGAGTGGTTTTCCTGTGGCATCATCGGTGGCGAGGATCAGTGTTGACGATTCTGTCCCGAACCAGAGATGTGGAGAACCATCCAGGAAGAGAAGCTCTCCTTCACTGCTGGAACGTTTTCTCCTTTTACGATGGTGAGGCTGTTTGCGCACTTTTCCGCCGAAACCCAGAGGGCGAAGCCACTGCCGGAGCGTTTCTCTGTTTACCTTCATACCTTCTTCCTCTCCCAGGATTTCTGAAAGATGAGAGAAGTTGAAATCGAAGTAACGCTCCTTTGCCAGTGTAACAACACTCTCTTTTCTCTCGATCGAAAACGAATGAGGTGGTTGACGGCCCTTATTGCCATGGAGAATGCCTTCAGGACCCTGCTGCTCCACCTTCTTCTTTATCCGTTGTACCTGCCGTATCGACAAGCCCAAAGCCAATGCTGCTTCTGTATTTTTCATCCTCTTTTCCAATAAAGCTTGTATAACACCGTAACGTATTGTCTCTCCCATTGTAAACGTCACCCCCTCTTCCATGAAGCACCTCCTTCTCCTCTTGAGATACTTCCTTCTCTACCTGATTCAGACAGGGGATGACATAATCATATTGCAACTTAGGGGTGACATAATCATATTGCATTAACATTGTTGGTGTCCACTATTGACATCAGGGGTCAAAAACTATATTATAATCTTTTCTCCCAAGAACTCCACCGAAGTGGCTCACTTTTAAACGACCATTTTTGGCTCAGTTTATCACGACCATCTACACTATGTAGCATAACTATTCAACTTCATATGGATATTGTATTTATTTATAGAGTTATTATATCATTTCTCGTTGCAGGATTCTGGATCGCTTTTGCTACGCTTCTTGCAGAAAGGCTCGGAAGCAAAATTGGCGGGTTAATTGCTAATCTTCCTTCACATCTTCTTATTAGTCTCTTTTTTCTCGCAGTAGTAAACGGGACTCCTTTTGTCATAGATGCGATTACAGGAATACCAGTCGGTATGGCGATAAGTACCCTGTTTCTTTTTGTTTTTATTGTCTTTTTGAAATATGGGTTAATGATATCGACTTTTGTATCATTGATAGCATGGTGTCTGTCAGCTATTTTATTGGTTTCTATGAAATTAGAGAATATTGTTCTGAATATATTTTTATATCTTCTTATAACGATCGTTTCTTATGTTGTATTGGAAAAGTTTATTAAAATACCGTCAATAGAGAAATCAAGAAAAGAATATACAAAATATCAAATAATTGTTAGAGCATTCAGTGCCGGAAGTGTTGTGGCTTCGGTAATCATCATATCAAAATTTCTTAGCCCCTACGCAGTTGGCATATTTGCTACATTTCCTGCTGTTTTTCTTTCTACTATGATTGTTTTAGTATTAAATCAGAGCAAGGCATTCGCTCAAGCTACAGG
>JAWSUM010000165.1:0-3361 GCA_033549165.1 Methanolobus sp. | reverse complement strand
AGCCCTGCCTATACCGTGAACTGCCATAATAGACCAGCCTGTAAAAATATCCGCAGTGCCTATGATATATGCCAGGAGAACATAAAAAGCTGGATTCGGACAGCCTACACCAACGTTAGCAAGCAAAAGCCCTGGGAGGAACACTTTAAGATAATGCCCCTGCCTTTGAATAAAAGCAGGTAGAGCAGTCTCTTATGGAAGGCGGGCTATTTCGTTAACGGCATCACTTTACCGCGCTCGATACGCATAACCGTTACTGTACCTTTGCCGACCATGTCATTGATCGCCTGCTCCATCTCGTCTATGGTTGTAGCGCCTGTAGGCGGCTGCACACGGTTGTGGTGCGGGATTATCTTATTCAGGTTGTTATTGTCGGTGAGAAGCAGCTTCACCATCTGGGCTACGTCTACTGGATCACGGTCGTTGTTCAGCGGCAGTATCGCAAGGTCAGGCTTGAACGCCGAACCCCAGAGCTGCATGTCCATGGTCGCGGCGGTGCTGCCCGCGAAGTACACTGTATAACCATCCTCCAGGGTGATGATGAATCCCGCCGCCGGACCTCCATAGGTGTTATTGCCGGTCGGCTTTGGCAGCCCGGAGCCGTGTATGGAATTCACAATACGAACTGTGATGCCGTCGAACCGCTGTATTCCACCGGGATTGGTCCGTATTACCTGTGTTGCGGGTACACCTTGCTCGATGAACCAGGAGCCCAGCTCAAAGCCTCCGCCGATCAGCTTCGCACCGGTCTTCTGCGCAAGGGGTATGGCATCACTTGCACCCTCATCCCTATGCCCGTTGGCAACCAGAATTACGTCTGCCCTGGTGACATCCTCAAGCTTCACTATCGAGTCGTTGTTCCCGGTGATGAACGGGTTGATGAGTATGACCTTGCCCTCACCCGATGTAATCCTGAAATGTGACCATCCCAGCCATTCAAGCGTGCTCGCATTCCCCTGCACCACTTGCGCCCGGTTGATGCACCCCGGAAGTAACAGCGCCAGCAGCAACACAAAGATGGCCATGATTACGATTGAACGTTTGGATTTCACGTAGTTTTCCCCCCTTAGCGCAACAGTATCGCTACACAGTTCGCCGAATCATATTATTGATTTAGGAACACATAAAAGAATATGTTCAGTATTACTTAAGTTTTTTGGTGTATCTTAATTTTCAGACACACTCTTAGAAAAATCTATCTACGATTTCTAATGCTCGTGCAATGAGCTGTGTACCTTTATCAAGGTCGTTCATACTCACTACTGATACAGGCGTGTGGATGTAACGTGCTGGTAGACTTATAACGCCTGAAGGTACGCCTTCTTGAGAAAGATGTATTGCAGAGGCATCTGTGGTTCCCCCGGCTCCAACCTCAAGCTGGTATGGAATATTACCGGTCTCTGCGGCTTCTTTTAACCATTTAAGCACACGTTCGGGGACTATTATTCCCCTGCCTTCAGCATCGCTGACAGTAATGGACGGCCCTTTCCCCAATTCAATGGCAGAATCCTTTTTTTCTATTCCAGGATGGTCGCCAGTGATCGTAACATCTATTGCAAGCGCAACATCGGGATCTAAACCGAAAGCAGATGTTCTGGCACCTTTTAATCCGACCTCTTCCTGAACTGTGAAAACAGCATAAATAGTAGCTCTGGTTTCTTTCATTTCCCTGATTGCCTCTATAAGCATGGTGCAGCCTCCACGGTTATCAAGAGCTTTGCCTGTTACTCTGTCGTTACCAAGTGATTTAAATTCCATATCCGAGGTTATCGGGACTCCGGTCTTTACGCCCATTTTCTCTGCATCTTCCTTCCCTGTCGCACCCACATCGATAAACATATCCTCGGCCTGCACCGGCTTCTTTATATCATCTTCTGTCATGGCATGAGGGGGTTTTGAGCCGATCACACCATATAAAGGACCATTTTCTGTATGCAATACCATCCTCTTGTTAAGAAGGGCCTGATCAAACCAGCTACCCGTTTTGGTAAAATATACGAAACCCTTGTCATCAACATATTTCACCATGAGGCCGATCTCATCCATATGTGCTGCAAGCATGACAACGGGTTTGCGGCCATTTTTTTTCGCGATGAGATTACCCATCTTATCAATTTTAATCTCATCAACATAAGGTCTAATTTCAGCCTCTATAATCCGCCTTACATTTCCCTCGTATCCGGAAAGGCCGTGGGCATTTGATAATCGCTCCAGAAGAACTTTTACGTCTCTCATAATTTTCCCTCTGCTCTCATTAGCAACTACGGCAGCAACCCGCTCCATAAAATCTGGGACCATTCCTACACCCAGTCCAGCTCCGATTCCTAACGTTGCGTATTTGATAAACTGACGTCTTTTCATAATTTTTTCCTCTGCTCTTGATAACCGCACCTATGCGGCGCTACTAACTCCCCTCCTATATTTTCAGTGAATCTTTATGATTATATATGTAGAAAGAATACATCAAAGTTGTGGTTAGACACTTGCTCCGCACCACCGCATCATATCTGAATAGGAACGAATGTTTTACTGAGCAGCCCAAGAGCAAACGCAATAATCCCAAGACACCAACATCAAAGAGAGCTTTCCGATTAGGTATATGCCCTCGATGCTTTATTACTGCTCCCATTGTACCTATCGGACTTGGGAACAGCATACCTTTTAAGACTTCAGATGGATTACTGATCGGATCTGCACCGAAAAGGAGTTACCCAATTACCATTGTGGTCAAAAAAGTAGCAAGAGCAAGCACAACATTTATCCATATTCGCTCCCCTGCGGCTTTAAATGGAGAAGCTATCAGTATATATTCCCCCAACTCATATTTAATAGAATACTGATACCCTTTCTCAGTAAAAATAGTCCATAATTTTTGATTTATTACTTTTCCGTCATCTCTTGGCACCCCGAAGAAGTATATCGTATCCTCAGCTTGCTGGATTTTATAGATAGAGAAAACAGAGCTGATTTTTTCCGCCAGTTCCTCAACAACCGAAGACTCTTGATTGGGATTCACCGCACTAATATTCCAAATCCTGCCTCATAGTGTAACTATCCGGTATCTTTTCTTCGCCGATCAGGCACGGTGCGGTTTCATCGGTTACATTGCAGCATTTCCTGAGAACTACGACTGTCGCAAGTCCTCCTGCAAAACTGGCTATGCTTGATCTGCCGCACTTATGGAACGGGCGTTCCTTTGGGGTGAGGAAGCGGAGTTCGAATTCTTTCTTCAGCAGTCGTTCCATTAGAAATGAGTAAAACCGCCCGGTTATATCAGTGGGCAGGCTGTGGAAAGCATAGATCACATAGCCGTCCTCGTTTATCACCCGAAGAAACTCTGCCACAGTCTTTTTGGGCTCCT
>JAWSUM010000164.1:0-3426 GCA_033549165.1 Methanolobus sp. | reverse complement strand
GATTCAAACAAAACTAAGAACACATTTATTACTTTTGACTGTCAAAGTTGGGTTACATTAAATTTTAATCTGTAATTAGCGCTATTGATGAAAAACTATATCTTTTTTGTGGAGAATTTACTAAATATAACGCTATTAATTTCCTAAAAGCCGATTACTCTCCCACACCTCCAACCTCCCCCTTAATGGGCATTAAGAGTAAATTCTTTCTCAGATTCTGCGTTTTTCTTCATGTAATGCAAGTATCTTTAGAGAATACCATTTTCTCCCAGTCGAAATAAGAAATACTCAGTATTTTTTTGTCTAATATCATCTTAATCCGCCTTTCAACAACATAGATAACTTGCTGAAATCAATTGTTTTCATCTCCTCAGCAAGCAATCTAAAATATTCCTCATTCTCAACAGCCACAGGGTTCTTTTAGAAACATGGTATAAGTATAAAGAAAAGGATGAATTCCATGGTAAGATATTGTAAAATATGCGGACAAAAAAGCGGCAGATGCAATCATGTGGTACTCGATCTGGGAGAAAGGGAAGAGAAAAATGATGAGAACAAAGATGAAACTAAAAAGTAGAGAATAACGACTGGTTTCATTATGGATAATCCTTTTTGTTTTAATGAAAGTGATCCGGCATGCTCCTAAGATTCAGATCAGCTGTACCTGCGATATCCCCTGCCGCTTTTGTAGCAAGCAATGCAACGGTGATCGGTGATGTTACGATCTCGGACGATTCCAGCGTCTGGTTCAATGCCGTCATTCGTGGGGATATTGGCACGATAAACATTGGGAAGAGGACAAGCATACAGGACAACGTCGTCATTCACACGGATGCGCCGCAGGGGGTTGAGATAGGGGACGATGTCACGGTGGGTCATGGGGCTGTGCTGCATGGATGCAGAATAGGCAACAATGTACTGATCGGGATGAACGCCACGGTGCTGGATGGTGTTGAGATAGAGGAGAATTGCATCATCGGGGCAAATGCACTTGTGCCACCGGGGAAAAGGATACCTGCCGGCAGTCTGGTTGTAGGTGTGCCGGGAAAGGTGCAGAGGCAGCTCACGGATGACGACATCGCCCGTATACGCAGGAATGCGACGGAATATGTCAGATTGCTGGAAGAATACAAAAGCATGCAGGATAAATGAATCCTGAAACTGGAATTCAGGCGAATGCCGTGTTTTTGGTATTATGCATCAGAAACCTAAGTAGAGCATTACCCCGAATATGAGAAGTCCCAGTGCGAACAAAATTCCGAATACCATGATCGTCTTTTTTCCCAAGTCTTTCTCTTTTGGTGTAAGAGGCCTTAATTCATATTCATGCTTCTTTTCCAGATGTGAACCGACAATGCTGCCGCTGACCAGGCCGATCAGATATCCTGTGAAGATATTGTCCAGCACAATGGCAATGGGAATCCCTATTGCAATACCGATGGCAAACCCCTGTCCCATATAATGACCTCTGGGATACTTCCCTGTAGCCCTGTATTCCTTCCTTTTAAGCTTGAAAGCGAAATACGACATCACAAGGCCTGCAAGGAGCAGCACAATGATTGCAAAAAGAACAAAAGGATATGTCATGCTTCTGTTTTTATTTCTCTGCACTTAATAGTTTGCAAACAGGAAATTTTTTCCATGGAGGATGCTATGCCGGGTTGAAAGAACAGATGCAGCAGAGTTTATTTTTCCTTTATCCTGCAGAAATCACTGCACATAGATCTTACATACTCAGATACTTCACCGTAATTCTCCTTTGTGCAGAACAAAATGCTCTTTTCCCCGTATCCGGCTGATAGTGTGATGGTGCTGCTTCCAGGGTAAAATATTGCTTTTTTGACATTTTTCCACTTCATGTCCTGGTCCTGACGGGAGTTTGCAAGGAAACCTGTTCCTGCAGCAGTTGGATTTCTCATAAGGAGCCCGACGATTATCAGCAGGAAATTCAGTTTACTGTTCCTGCTGCGTTGTTCTGTCCTGCTGATGGTACTGGCCACATTGCTATCCAGACTGTAGGAAAGCATGTACCTGTTTCCATAGTATGCGAATATGAATAGTACCGTAAGTGCAAATAAAAGACCAATAAGCATCAGGACATACTTCATATCGTTCGCGTTGCTGCTGTTGGAATGAAAATCCCCGCTGAGGATCGAAGGAAGCATTATCAAAAGAACAATTGCAGCTGTGAACAAAGTTGAAATTCCAAGGACTTTCAACAGTTCTTTAAGGATGAAACTGTTAGTCAATATTGAAACATCAATATCCCATTTTAGCTTATCATGCATGTTCGTATACACATCCATCATATTTTCGTTTTTTCTGACAATAAGAAAACGAGAGATCACAGGGAACCAAGAACCACCAGCAATGTAAGAGTAGCTGCCAGATTAGCAATAATCGACGATTCAAGCCCTTTTTTCCAGTAAAGCCAGCCGAAGATACAGCCGGTCACCAGACTCAGGAGCACGATTCCAAGGATCGGCATCGGATTAGAATCCACTGATGACGACAATCTTGAAATGTGGCCAACGCTGTAAATAGTGCTTACAACCAGTATAGACAACCAGACACCTGCATCTGTGGGAAGGTTCTCTGGTGTTCTTTTAATTTTCCATGATATCCACACTAAAAGGGTTACTAGGAAAAACCTCAGGACTATCTCTTCTACAATACCCGCATAGAATGAGTACAGGAACCTCTGCCACAATGGTGGTGAAGACAATAACACTGTAAAAGGCTCGCCAAAGGCTGAAAATACGAACCTGTCAAATGCAAAGATAGAAGTGCCGGCAACGATACCAAGAAGCATCGATAATTTCAAAGACGAATAAAAACCAGCAGGCAGACCCCTGCCCCTGAACAGCGATTCCAGTACGGGTGTCCTCAGGCCAACTCTTTTTCCCAGGAAGATACCTGTTAAGATAGATATGATCAAAAACCCTGTTCCCCGGGCAAACTGAGTAGCCAGCAGCATGGGAAGGGAAACCCCAAAGTCATATATCGCCTCCCCGGAGATCGATACAGCATATGGCACGGCTGCAACCATCGAGAACTCTGCTGCCATGAACAACAACCAGAAGACCTTCTGGTCTACAATACTTTTGACATCCATCCTTATGATTCCTTTTTTAAGAACAGCCTGATAGGGTTTTTTAGGGTTTTTTTTATTCGATAGATATAACCAATTATATATCAATTCTTTTATTTGTAACTGCCTGTTTCTTTTTTTAGGTCATCAGAAACCTGATATAACTCGATTTCAGCTGATCTGACGGTCACAGTTCTGGGTAGAGAAACTATAAATACTAATTTAATAATATATTATTAAGATTATATCTTTTACATATATATAATAAATAATTGCATTTCAGTTGAGGGTCAATATGGAAAATGACGTGAATAAATTCCAGGGACATGTTAATT
>JAWSUM010000163.1:0-3787 GCA_033549165.1 Methanolobus sp. | reverse complement strand
AGATGAGACTCAAGTCCACGCTTTCACTATGGGGACTTGAAACGCTGAAGTACACTGTGAAATGGGACCTTGGCTCCCATGGTGCTGTCATGCAGGCGACGAACGACTTCAATACTTTTGAGGAACTTGCTGAACTGGACATCCTTACTGCGGAAGGAGATGCCGAGCGCAGGGGCCGAAAGGATGTAGCCTATGTGCGTGCAGATAACGCAAGCATTGCCACGCAGAGTGATTTCGAGCGGAGCCAGCAGCACAAAGATGTGACGTCCACACTTGAGCTTGAAAGGCTGCAATATGAAGCAGACATGCGGGAAGCAAGGGAAGCCATCGCAGTCAAGGAAGAACTCAAGCTTGCAAAGGCGAGAGGCATGAAGGCGGAACTTGGGGTCGAGCAGGATATGAAGGACCGTGAACACGGCCGTGACATCGAATATCTGAAAACGATCACTGAAGCCGGAGGAGCTGACGTTGCAAAGGTTGTCGGCGAAGGACGGGAGTATGGAAAGATGTCTGCAGCACAGATCGAAGCCCTGGCGAAGGTCAGGCAGAGCGAGATGATTGCAAAGGAAGACAGAGTACATTTCATGATGGACATTGAAGACCGTGAACGTGCTGACTCATACAGAAGACAGGAACTGGATGCAGCCATGATGGGAGCGGCACATGGCAAGACATCACCAACTGTAAGGAAGTGTCCGGGTTGCGGATCTACCGTACCTGTAGAGGCAAGTTTCTGCAGCCAGTGCGGAAAACAACTGTCGGGAAATTAAAAAGTCCCTGCATCAATATTTTTTCCTTAAATTTTACCCTAAATTATATAAAAACTAAATGCATACTATTTTCAAAAACAAATGGGTGGCAAATGACTTCAAAACACATCAGATATTCACTCATATTCATCCTTATAATATCTTTTTTCATTCAGACTGCCATGGGCTCTTACGTTGGAGAGTATGACATCCCCATGATGGAAGGCGATTTCGCTGAACTTAACAGTGGCTATTACCTGAACGTGATCGATGTTGACCCATATAGTGAAAGCACACGGCTAACTATCACATACTATGGGACCGTACTTTCAGATAACTACTACAGCACAGGAGATTATTTCTACTACGACGACGACGTTATCCGGCTTGAGTTCTACATTCGCGACACATATACGGCCGATTATACCGATTATGTGCAATTGTCCAGTGTCTACTTCTATGATTATTCCGCCGATACGAGGACAAGCGTAGAGACAAGAGGAGATGTTAACAGCAATTACTATGATGATACCTACTACGACGACACTTCTGATGAGGATGCCTTCATCGGCTTTCTTACCATCTTGATCATTATTCTGATCCCGGTCTTTTTAATAAGAAAAGCAGGAAAGAAAAGAAGACAAAGGAAAGCATCAAAGGCAGTGATGCAGGAAAAGCCTTTCAAGGCAACCCCACTGCCTGCCAAAAAAGAAGCTTTCGAAACTTCTGCTGCAAGCCCTTCAGTAGAAAAGGATGTCGTCATCAAATCCGCAGTGCAATACAAAGGCGCAAACATCCTCTACAAAGTGAAGGTGGAAAACCCATCACAGGAGCCAGTAGGGGACATAAAGGTAAACCTCTTCGTGCCTGATGTCTTCAAACTCAAGGAAGCGGATAAGACCATTTCAATGCTCCAGCCGGGAGAGGGCAAGACTGTCACATTCGAAATCAGACCAACCGGAGAGTGTGGCAATTGCATCATTTCCGGCAACATCCGATACTACGACTACAGCCAGAAAAAGCATGTCCAGTTCGACCTCTCCAACAAAATGGTCGATATCGTCTGCCCGATTCTCAGGACAGTGGAGACCGACGAGCATACCTGGAGAGAAGATGTCAGGGAAATGCTGATCGCCGAGGAAGATACCAAAGACCTGGAGATCCCTGCAGAGAACCTCTTTGACATGACCACACGTATCCTTAAGGACATGAACCTCTACATGATCCCCCCAGAGATCACATCTACCCAGCAGCTCTACACAGGAGTAGCACGCTTCTACGCAGAAGGCGTAGCTGGTCTGAGATATGCTGCTTACGTTGAAGTGGTCGGCAAGCGCAAATCACGTCTGATCATTAAGGCCTGGGCTGAAAAAGAGGAAGCACTTACAGGATTCTACCACAAGATCCTTGAGGAAATCGAGAAACGCACGGATGTAAAGCTCTTTATCGAGGACTCCGTGACAAACTACAGTATAAACAACACCACAATCTCTGACAGCGTCATCCAGCGTTCGAACATCGGCAACGGGAAGGACAAGTGCCCCAACTGCGGACATGAATCAAAGGCCGGTGAGAAATTCTGCATGAACTGTGGTGAAAGACTTGGATGAGTGAATATCAGGCTCTGTAGAAATCCTGGCGATATGATCAACGCAAGGCTGCTGTAACCAAGACTATTGCATTGGGAAGACGGGTGGCGGATTAATTCCGTTCATCTTTTCGGGATGTGCCGGCTTCGCCGTAACCCTCCGGGATAATTTCAGTTATTCACAATTTCGGACTCTGCAACCTGACAGAAAGACACCATGGAAAACTACTTATATTCAAAAAACCTAGGAAGTATCGTTATGTTCTTCATGACATAACGCTCCAAACATTGCTACTTCGTGATTTGCCATGTTCGAAAGAGCATGGCACATTCCGCCTTTTGGTTTTATCCTTTTTAAGCTGTCGTGTATATTCCGGCGGGAAATAGGTTTTCTACGGTGCCTGAAAGTAAGCAATTAATAGTGGATGACAACTTATAGAAGGATGATACATCTATTGCATATTTTTGAAAGATATGGATACTGTGCAATAATAATTTAGTTTTCCATCTGGAGAGCAAAATATGTACGCTATCAATAAAAAGATAAAGGGACTTATCCAATTAGCAAGAGTTGAACTTCCGTTCTCTGCCGGAGTATGTGTTGTGATGGGGCAAATCCTGGCTCTTGGAAGTTTTGCATCATTTTACGAAACTGCACTTGGTTTTTTGTCAGTATTCTTTATTTCGGCTTCAATACTGGTGTTAAATGACTACTTTGATATTGAGACTGACCGGATCAATGCGCCTCACAGGCCAATTCCTTCAAATGCAGTCACTCCAACAGAGGCTTTAGCGTTCTCACTGTGCCTCATGTTCTCCGGCCTTATCCTCAGCTATCTTATCAGCTTTACAGCTCTGTTGTTCGTAATTATCCTGTCAGTGATAGGGTTTCTTTACAACAGGAAATACAAAAAGAGCGGTTTGCCCGGAAACATTATGGTGAGTCTTTCTGTAGGAATGACATTCATTTATGGTGGCGTATCCGTGGGATTGCCCTTCAATAACATTGTCTGGTTCTTTGGAGTTATCGCCGCATTGATAGACCTGGGAGAAGAAATTGCTGCTGATGCCATGGATATTCAGGGAGACCTTCTCATAGATTCAAATTCCCTGGCAATCAGATATGGAAAAGGAATTGCCCTCAGGATAAGCAGTTTTATTTTCCTTCTTGTGATCCTCCTTACATCTGTACCTTTCATAATGAACTGGCTGCCTCTTGTCTATTTGATTCCGATCGCAATAATAGATGTTTCAATTGCTTATCCGACTTTGAGATTATTGAAATCTGATAAAGAAGGAAGGAAATATATTCGCTGGATCTATTTGGGTGCAACTCTTGGGGTGTTGGTCTTTATATTGGTTAGACTTCTTGAAGTGTAAAGAATGGGTAAAATTTAAGGCATTGTTAATCAAGAATAGCTAATTCTTTATTCCTATATTTCATTAACAA
>JAWSUM010000162.1:0-4058 GCA_033549165.1 Methanolobus sp. | reverse complement strand
CATGTTTTATGATGTGCTGGAAAAAGCTATGAATGGAGTTTTGAAACCAGTTCATTGTCATTCCGAACAATGATTACAAAAATAATGATTACAAAAATAATTATTATAGAATTCTATCACTTGGAGAAGGAACTCGCCCTCATGCCCCTCCTCGACAAAAGCAAGCCGTCCTTCCTCGTAATAACCGGCAAACGAAGAGTCGGGAAGATCGAGCTTATCGAACAGTTCGCCAGGGACAGGCAGGCGCTCTATTTCTTCGGTTGACTAAAAAAGATTTATAGAAAGAGAAATAATAAAAGCCTAACCAGATGCTTAACACCGCTCCACTACGTTTAGCTCGAACTCGCTGAAGCTTGCTGGGTAGCTTAGCCTTGCTGGTTAGCTTAGAGTTAGAAAAACTTTTCAAATATCTGACAAAGGTAAAATCCATAAAAAATATGGGGGATATTATGAACGAAGAAAACAAATCAATTCATGAGTTTGATCTGGAATTGATCTGCAGGTATTTTGCAAACCTGGAACGACAGGGACCAGGTAGCTCTGAAGCAACGATCAAAGCATTGAGTTTTATCGATAATCTTAACGACAGATCACTTATTGCCGACCTTGGCTGTGGAACAGGTGGACAGACAATGGTATTGGCGCAGCACGCACCGGGAAATATTACAGGTCTCGACATTTTTCCTACTTTTATCGACCTGTTCAACCGGAATGCTGAGAAACTGGGTCTTCAGGATAGAGTAAAAGGTATTGTTAAATCGATGGATGATCTTCCCTTCCAGGATGAAGAACTTGATCTGATATGGTCGGAAGGAGCGATCTACAATATTGGTTTTGAACGGGGGCTTAATGAATGGCGGAAATACCTGAAAACCGGAGGTTATATTGCTGTTACGGAAGGAACATGGTTTACAGAGGAACGCCCTGCCGAGATCGAGGAGTTCTGGATGGATGCCTATCCGGAAATAGACACTATCCCCAACAAGGTAGCGCAAATGCAAAAAGCCGGATATGTTCCAGTCGCCACTTTTGTTTTGCCCGAAAACTGCTGGACGGAATATTACTTTGCTCCAAAAGTAGACGCAGATAAACTCTTCCTGGAGAAAAATGCTGGCAATAAAGCTGCCGAAGAATTTATCGCAAACCAACAGCATGAAGCTCAACTGTATAATAAGTACAAAGAGTATTATGGATATGTTTTCTATATAGGGAAGAAAATCTAAACCGTTCCTTAAATATTTGATGCGCTAGAAGACATCTAGCCAGCCAATCCACCGGACGGCCTGCAGCCGCCGGTGATTGGCACGTTAACATTGCCAACTGTTCTGTGCTTTCCATTAATTTTGCTATTAATAAAAACCTCAATATTCATCGCATCCTGAAACAATGATTATAAATATAATGATTACAAAAATAATCATTATGGAATTCTACAACCGCGAGAAGGAACTCGCCCTCATGTCCCTCCTCGACACAAGCAAGCCGTCTTTCCTAGTAATAACCGGAAAAAGAAGAGTCGGGAAGACCGAGCTTATCAAACAGTTCAGCAAGAACAGGAAAGCTCTATACTTCTTTGTGGACAGCAACAAGAGCATTGACATACTCATGGACGAGTTTGACAGGCTGCTCAGGGAGGAAATGGACCTGCCAGGTTATATAAGTGTTAAGGAGCCGGAGAATTTCCTCAAGTTTGTTACATCCTACGACCGGGACCTGGTGATAGCAATCGACGAATTCCAGAGGTTCCTCAAGGTCTATCCTCCGTTCATCACCCAGCTACAGAGATACTGGGACATGAAGGCGGATAATTGCAGGGTCTTTCTCATCGTGTCGGGCTCATCCATCGGCATGATAAGAAAGATCTTCATTGAGGCACAGGCTCCGCTCTTCAAGCGTGCGGACAACATCCTGACCCTGCGGCCTTTCACGGTCCGCGAGACCTTTACAATGCTTGAGGGCATGGGCATCACGAATATGCAGGAAAAGCTGAACCTGTATTTCCTTTTCGGAGGAACGGTCTACTACTACCGCCTGTTTGAAAAATACCAGTGCACAGGTTTTCTTGATGCACTTGAGAAGCTCGTGTTCAGCGAATTTGCGCCTCTGAAGGATGAGGTAAGGGATATACTCATCGAAGAATTCGGTAAGGAGCACTCCACATATTATGAGATAATATCCGCGATATCGCAGGGAAAATGCTCCATGAGCGAGATATCGGAAATGACACACGTATCCTCAAGTTCGTTGTCGCCTTATTTCTATGACCTCACAGACCTGCTCGGGATAGTGGAATACCGGATTCCTGTCACGGACAGTCCGAAAAAGAGCAAGAAAGGCAGGTATTTTCTCAAGGACAACTTTTTCAGGTTCTATGGCCGTTTCATATATCCTGCATTAAGCCAGTACATGGGTGGTAATTACGATCCGATAATGGAAAAGGTCCTGGGGGAGTGGCAGAGCTACACCGGCAAACTGTTTGAGGATATGCTCAGGGAGCTGATTACTGAGGAAATGATTTCCGACTATCCAGAGATTGGAAGCTGGTGGAATAGAAAGGGGGATGAGATAGATATACTGGCCATCAATCGTGAAAAAAGAAAGGTTCTGGCAATTGAGATAAAGAATAAAGAACTTACCGGGAATGAGGCAAGGCGTATTCTTAACTTTACGGCAGACAAGGTAAAACTGGTTGGAGAACTGTCCGGGATGGATGTCAGGATAGGAATCGCTGCAAGGAAAATAGAAGACCGTGAATCACTGGAGGGAGAAGGCTTCATTGTGTGGGAACCTTCATTGTGTGGGAACTGGGGGATTTCCTTTAGATAAGGTACTTCTCGGCTGCTTCCATAGCATCATAGATACCTTGCAGGTAGTCTTTTATGTCCCGAATGCGCATCCCTCTTACATTGCTTCAACTTCATCCAGTATGTACTTGCCGATATTCGGTTTCAGTGCGCTTTTCATAACCAGATCTACCTTTATCCCGAGTGAGTCCGAAAGATAGTTCTCAAGATTGACGAACTTAAAAATAGTGGGAGTCTTACTGAACTCCACCAGCACGTCAAGATTACTTTCCTGCGTCTGTTCTCCGCGTACGTAAGATCCAAACACCCCGATGTAACTGACATTGTACCTCTCTCTCAGGTCCGGGAGCATTTCGTGGAGTTTCCGGACATATTTTTCAGTATCGTTAGTTGTTGGCATTTTTAATCTCGGTCTGATCTTTTAGGAATCATGTGTTATTTTGTCTTAGATCGATTCTGCTCTCAGTCGCAAATATGCCGGAACAGGTCTGGGGCTATGTCAAAAAACTGGCAGCATTACATAACGGGACAATATCCGTGAAGAGCGAAGTGGGCAAAGGCAGCACTTTCACAGTATCTTTGCCAATCGGACTTCAGGAGAGTGTGGTTCAGCAGCAACAATAATAATCTTACTCCTTTTTCCTGCCTTTCTTCTTTTCCTTGACCGGAAGTGAGAGCATATAGTCATAAGCGATGTCAAGCCATTTCTGCATCTCTTCATTGTTATCGTAAACAGATGCAGGCAGGAGTACGTATTCTTTCATTCTTCTGCCCATGGGCTCAAAAGGCGCGGCTTCGTCATGCTCGTCAAATAACCGTTCCTGGTCTTCGGGTCTCAGGCGCAGCATGATGCTGTCCTGGTGGACTCCTGCGAACATGTTTCCTTTAACGAAATATACCGGGCTTCCGAACATTTTCCTGAATTCAACGTCATACCCTTGAACTGAATCTTCAAGCAGGATTGTCAATTCCTCGGATGCTTTTTTCCATGCCATGCTTTCTCGTCTCCGTATTTAGGTAGTTTAAAGTGTAAATCTTTTCGATATAACTTTAACCTGTTTCTGTATCGGAGTAAACATCGTTGTATATCTATGCATGCATCCTGAAAGGAATCTTGAAGATGAAAGTCGAGCCGATTCCAGGCTGGCTTTCGACCCAGATACGTCCCTGGTGAAGTTCAACAAACTCTTTAGCAATAGACAGGCCGAGTCCTGTGCCCTGATGCTCCTTATTGCTCATTTGCCCGACCTGCTT
>JAWSUM010000161.1:0-4121 GCA_033549165.1 Methanolobus sp. | reverse complement strand
TATACTTTTAAAAATAATAATAATTAGTATGGTTTCCCATGTGAAAAACCATGTGGTAACAAACCCAGAATTTCTTATATAGGATGATATCCAATTGATGTATGCAATGAGATATACAAGGAAAGAAGTCCAGGATATCTCCGATGAACTGGGTCAGCCCATAATAGTTGTAGAAGAGAAAGAAGGAAAGGGACTGACCCTGGAGCAAAAAAAACACCTGGAAGAAACAAAACGCAGGCACGATAAGGCTTTCAGAAGATTGGCCCGGATGTAGCCCTGGCTTTCTCTCTGATCCATTTTTCTATGGTTTTAACGGTGCATTTATATTCTCCTATTTTCTGCATCAAATTGACAACCTCGTCATCATCTGCATGCAAATAGTATCCAGCATCTCTAAGAATGTTTTCTGCGGTCGCAAATGCGGTCCTTTTATTTCCATCGAAAAAAGGATGTTGCGCGGCTATAGAATACAAGGTTAAGGCTGCCTGCCTGAACGCATCATTTTCACGGTTCACCTTGTAAACCAGTAATTCAAGAGTTCCCTGAGTTAATAACCCGCCAGTTCCACCGTATTCTTTAATGATATCGTCATGGATATCGATTATTCGCTCGGCGGTAAGTTCTGCCATGAATACTCGTTTGTTTGAACTTGCTTAAAAACCTAATTTATTTCCAGATCTCCCACCATTTCTTAGCCGGTGCGGTTGGTCCTGGCTCCGGCGCCGGCAGAAGCCTCTGGGTCTGGAGGTGAAGGGCCTGTTCATTGCTGATCAGCCGCATGCTCTCATCCAGTTTGGATCGAAGGTACTGGATATCTTCCCTCAGGAGGGTATTCTCTTTGTCAGCAGGTGTAATCTGAGCTCCCTGGTTTGTAATCTCTTCTGTATCTGCTGTATTCACATACTCTTCGAGGATTTTCCTGTAAAAGTCGGATTTCTTTTCATCCCCCCGCCTGGCATCGAGTTTTGCCTGTAGTTCTTCATCTATCCGGATTGTTATTGGTTCCATGCGTACTCACCCCAGAATACATTAGTATTCTTTAAATCGTTATCCTTCTATATCAACACCTGAAAGGGATCGATCCCGTAAGATTGAAAAAACGTGTTAAATAACATTTTTCGGACATCTGGGGATATTTCCAGGAATTCTATCTACAATTCCGCAAACGTACCTGGTGCCGGTCCCGTCAGCGTAGATCGGACGTTTTACCAGGTGTTTACACTTTAGTTCTTTGCATTTTTTTGTTGATGGTTGGTCATTCAATTTTATTCCTCCTGCTTTTATTCTTCTTTATTTATGCCGTGACTGTAACCCAATTCATACGCTCTATCAAGCCTGCGCTTGACATATTCCCGGACTTCGGCATATATAAAAGCACTACTTTGTCTGGTTTGATAGATTTCATCCATTCCTTTGAGGGTACCTTCAATTACTTGTTCTTTTGTGGTTGTGTCTGCCATATTTTCACCTCCTTTTATTTTCACTTTCCGTTACGCTATTACCGGGTTCAAATTAGTATTTGAACATCTTTACACATGGTTTTATAAAGTTCAGCATATCCATTCCTCCAAAGTACCTGGTCTTCCGGGACCTGCACCAAGACGGGGCACGTATTCAAGGTAGGACCTGCGCAGCTCTTCGGGGTCGATGTGATCGTAGATATCCACAGCGTCCCCGCGCCGGTCTCCACGGAGTTCTTTGATGAATTCACGTTTCATGCCGGCTCTCCGGAGCTGGGTCGTGAAAAAGTGCCGGCAGCAGTGGGGAGTGAACTTCTTGTTCAGGGAGCCGCGGGGATCATGCAAGCCCGATATCTTCGCGTATTGGGTTACTGTGTTGTACACAAGATTCCTGGAAATACGATATCCACCCGGAGTGATCCAGAGCGCATCCGTTTTTGCCAGGGGCTCGCGCCAGTCCAGGTATTCCCACAGAGCTGTCACAAGCTCGTGATCAATGAATCCAAGCCGGTTTGAGCGCTTTGCTTTCGCTTTCACCCGGAACTCCATTCGTTCCAGGTCGAGGTCATACAGGTCCATGGCAATGAACTCTCCACGGCGTAGTCCTGTTTTTGCAAG
This sequence comes from Methanolobus sp., assembly GCA_033549165.1. Lineage (GTDB taxonomy): Archaea > Halobacteriota > Methanosarcinia > Methanosarcinales > Methanosarcinaceae > Methanolobus. The sequence goes on along the minus strand of JAWSUM010000161.1, from coordinate 2,043 downwards.
GAAAAGGATCATTGTCTTTGCAAGAATCTCCCTGGATGCCAGGGATACCAGCTCTTTCATCTGTTCGATGCTTCCCGGCTGCCTTGTGTTCTCGCCTCCGTGCTGCGCCTTGATGCGGAGATATCGCTTACGGAATGAGGGAATGGGGTTGTTTTCCAGGGTTCCCTCGAACATCATGTAATCATAGAATGCGCTGATTGCTGCAAAGTAGCTTTTGAGCGTCGAGCCCTGGAGACCCCTGGATCTCAGGGATCCCAGGTATGCGCGCAGTTCGTTAAGACCTACTGCAGCAGGATCATGATGATATCGCAAATAATCAGTGATGCAGCTACAATACGTTTCTATCGTGTGATCTGTCAGGCCTCTGGCATGACAGTCATCCACGAATCCGTCGACCGTGTTCATTTCTTTTCCCGTCCGAGATTCCGCAGGTTCTTGTAGTATGTTTCAGACAGTTCTTCCCCGCCCAGTATCTGCCAGAGTACCAATCCCCTGAGTTTTTGTAGATCCTCGGATTTTTCCGGAAAGAACAGTGTCATACGCTCCACGAATTCAGTATATATTTTTTCGCCCCACTCGAATTTTGTCTGCGTGGCTATTTCGAGAAGTTGTTCGAGTTGTTTCCATTTCGGTTTTTCAGTGTTGTTTCCGTTGTCTACATACAAAAAATTATAGAGTTTGCTCTGTTTGGGTATCTTGATATCGATTCTGGCTTTTTTGTCTACATTTTTAGTGTCGACACTATTTTTTTCCTGTGAGACATCACCATTACAGTGATTGTTTCCGTGATTTTGTGATATAGTATCATCTATCATTATAGTACTCCGTACATTTCTATTTTTAGTTTGTGAATTATATAATTATTTTTGGGCTTTTTTTAGGACATTTCATGATTTTTGCATGAAAAAGTGTCTACACCCAAGCATGAAAATCCCTCCCATATGCAAACGGAACATCAATGGAAAAGTCTGATTTGCGGTACGTCAGCATGACATCCTCACGTCCTGTCCGCACATTTCGTGACAGTCACGGAGAAAGGAAAAATAGTCAGGACGTCCGTGAATGCACGCACGGCAGTCCAGGCATGCCCCGCAGTCGAGGAACTTTTCACCTGTACGGAGTGAGTAGGCAGGAACCGGACATCTGAGCTGGTCATGGAAATTTGTCATGTTCCCCTCTTGATCCTGCCTGCATGCCTCGGTGTTCCGCATCGGACGCACCGGAGCCTGACAGCAGGCCCTCCTTCAATACCAGCCTGATCTATTACCCGCATTTTTTCATTATCCTGGCAGGGGCCGTAGCACTTGCGCCAGCGGTGCGGATATCTCCGTCTTTTAGTCATTTTCCCACCGCCTGGTTTCCCTGATGCGCTGCACACCTTTCGGGGTATATACAACGGGTGGGCAGAAGCTCATAGTACACCAATCTCCTGTTTATTGCGGTGTTCACGGTACTGTTTCTGGTATTCAGCTATCCTGTCCCTGTTCCGTTCACGGTCCTGTTTCTGTTTTTCAGCTATCCTGTTGAGTATTTCACCGAGACGATACACCCCGGGCGGATAATGATCAAGGGATGCTGCCGTCAACCTGACAGTCATAGCAGCACCCCGAACGCAAAAAGAGCAGGTACAGCCAGTGCAGCCATATATATGACCAGTAGTGCAACAATGTACAGGAATTTTTGAGCGGATGCACGCGTATAGAAAAAACTTACCCGTTTTCCAATCAGGTTTCCATAGTCCCGGGGAGTCACGGCCATCATTCCACCTTCCCGCCGTCATGATCAGCTGGCCGCGTACTGAACGCATTTTTCAGCATAGGTTTGTATTTCTCATCCTCATCCTGTGCTGCCAGGTATTCCCGGTATTGTTTGATTGCCACGGTGTAATTTGTCGAGCCGACAGATTCCAGATATCCCGGCGGGACTGGATATGGGATTGCAAGGATTTTTTCACGTGTGGTATATATGCGACATGACCACGCACTCAACATCACCCGCCCATCCGGAAGTTCTGCAAAGACCACCGATTTATATTTTGTCTCG
>JAWSUM010000160.1:0-4121 GCA_033549165.1 Methanolobus sp. | reverse complement strand
ATGAATCCATCTCCTGCAATGGGATAGTCCAAACGAAAGCCGTATACGGGAAATCCGTACGTGCGGTTTGATGAGGAGGCGGTGGTGAAAGCCACTCCTTTACTCTACAAGATATGACCGTTAGCAAGAATATTGAGTTTAGGTAAAAAGGTCAACCACATAAAAATATATAATTAGTACAGAATGAATGTTAAATTCGATTTGGGTGTTCTCTACAATTGTTGAAGTAAAAAATAATCGTAGTTTTATCAGGAATTCTGGTAACCTTTGTCAATCCGGCATTTGCCAGAGGTCCCGGCTCCTCCAGGTAACTAAAAATCAAAAGTGCACCAGAAAAGTCAATATTTTGGACTTTTCTCATCAAAACGGCGTCGTTGAAGGCAAAATATATGCAGAGAGCAGAGGTTCTTAAACAAATGAAACGTAACAAAATCTTGCTGGTGTTAGTCCTTACATTAGGGTTCTTATTGCGCGTTTGGCAATTGGGAAGCGTGCCAGCTGGTTTTTACTTAGACGAGGCAAGCATCGGTTATGACGCCTACTCCATTCTTCACACGGGCAAAGATTTTCACGGTCATACTTTGCCTTTGTTTTTCGAGAGTTTTGGGGAGTGGAAAAATCCGGTATATATTTATGCAACTGTACCGATCGTCGCTATTTTTGGCTTAAATGTATTTGCTACACGGCTTCCGGCTGCACTCTTCGGTTTGCTCGCTGTATTTGCACTTTTTTTAGTGGCCAGAGAGCTGTTCAACGAAAAATTAGCATTAGTTGCAAGTACTTTTTTGGCAGTCTCTCCCTGGGCTCTGCAATTTTCGGGGATAGCCTTCGAAGCTGCTGCGCTTCCTGCGTTGTTCTTATTAGCACTTTGGTGTTTCCTGAAAGGCTTCCATTACTCGCGATGGTGGATGGCTAGTGCCGCGTTTTTCGCTTTGTGTTTGTATACTTATGGTGCTGCCCGCCTTTTCATACCCCTGTTTTTACTTGCTCTATTGTGGATTTTTCGGAAAGAGCTTTCTACTGCGAAAAAGCAGTTGGTAGTGTCAGTAGTCATTTTCATGTTGCTGTCTTTGCCGCTGATAGCCACCGGGCTGTTTTCTCCTGCGGTTTTGTTTTCCCGAGCAGGTGCAGTCAGTATTTTCGCTCCGGGTCACTCGATTTCTGAATTTCCGGGCAATTATGCGCAATACTTTTCGGCAGATTTCCTGATCTATAAGGGTGATGCAAACTTACGTCACTCGCCTTCTGGCTATGGGCAGTAGTTGTGGTTCTTAGTACCGCTTATGCTTGCTGGTATTGTTGCAGGTTTGCTTTCCCTTGATAAGAAAAGCAAGCTGTTGTTCGCCTGGCTCCTTCTGTTTCCTGTAACTGCGGCTTTGACTTATGAGGGGTCTCCCCATGCGATACGCTCAATTGTCGGTGTAGGTCTATTCGAACTGTTTGCAGCTGCCGGGGCAGTTTTGCTCTTTGCTCATGCCAAAAGGCTGGCTGGCCATAAGATTGCTGTGATGGCTGGATGTATGTTCTTATTGCTCGCTGGCGCAAACGTGTGGATGTTCTCAAGCGATTATTTTTCGAAATATCCTGAACAGTCAGCAGCTTGGTTCGATAGTGGTCTGGGTGACACTTTTGAGAGTGTGAAACTAAAACAGGGAGAGTACGATTATATTGTTTTATCACCGCGAATTTATCAGGCGAAGATTTATGCTGCATTCTATTTGGGCATCCCATCTGAACTTGTTCAGGCTGGAGATTATGGAAAAATCGTTCAGTGCGAACTTTCATCGTGCGGATTAAAAGGCAGGATATTGTTTTTAGAGCGCGCGCAAGAGACACAAAAGTGTTGCTACATTCTCTTTAAGGACGCTGCCGGAAAGGAAGCTTTCAAGTTATATGAATTGAGTTATTAATTTTGCAATTTTGACGAACTATCAAATCTACCACGTCTCCCCATTTCAGCTATTTTTTATTATTGAATACTTGCGCCTGAATTGAAATATATAGATTAAACATGCCCATCAATATGAAGAACTTGAGCATCCACCTGATGCCTTTCAGATTTCTAATCCGGGGTCGGTGACTCTATCCTCAACCCAATCCCACACTCAACACCCTAAACCCAATAAACCCTAATATGGCATTATGCATAAAATTGCCAAAATAGATACATTTGGCATAATTTCAATTCCTGTCAAAATGAGGCAAGCCTTCTGCCTGAAAGAATCCACAGCAGTATATAGAGAAGATAGGGACGACGAACTCATCATACGCCCAATGCATACCAAAACTCCTGATGCTGCTAAGAAGATCTCTCAGATGAACCTACTCATCGACGATTGGGAGCCCATGGAGCAGGAGATAGAATCAGGTGCTGTCAATGAATGAATATTTCATTGACACAAATATATTTATGTATGCCGCAGGCAGACCCCATGAATTCAAGGAGCCCTGTGTTGAATAAATCCATGACAAATTCTTCGAAATATGAATATCGATAAAGAATTAATTGGATTAAGATCAATATTGAATTGTGAAGATTGAAAATGCTACTATTGCAGATGCAAAACAAATCCTGGGACTTCAAAAATTGGTATATATCAGCGAAGCGGAAATTTACTGTGATTATAACATTCCCCCATTAACTCAAACCCTGGAAGAGATCATTGAAGAGTTCGATACCCAACTCGTTTTAAAAGCTACCATTCAAGATATTACAATAGGCGCAGTAAGGGCTTATGTTAAAAATGGTTCCTGTTTTATTGGCAGACTTATTGTACATCCCAATTATCAGAACAAAGGAATTGGCAGAAAATTGATGTGTGAAATTGAAAAGCGTTTTATTAATGCAAACAGGTTCGAATTGTTCACTGGTCACAAAAGTGACAAAAATATAAGATTCTATGAAAATCTTGGTTATAACATCATCAGAACCGAACAAATAAATGAAACTCTGAAATTTGTATATTTAGAAAAAAATGGCCATTGAATGCCGTTTAAGGCCCATAAAACAAAAAAAGCTGACAATACCACAGGTTGAGACGCCGGAGGGAGGACTGTGGTTGTTAGGGAGGGAGGGACTTACTCCACTTCCCTGTGTTTCAGCAGTTGAAGGAGTAGGACTTTGATAGAAAATGCAGCTACGACCGCCGCAAAACAAATTCTTGAACTTCACCACCAGCACATGTCAGGATAACACAGGGATACTGGCATATAGAAAAGTATATATATAATTGAATAGGAAATAAGCCGTAGTCTACCTATGACACGCGAGGTTATGAAATGCAAACAAAAGATGAAGTTCTGAAAGCTGTTGAAGAAAACGATGTGAAGTTCATTCGATTGTGGTTCACAAACATCCTGGGAATCTTGAAGAGCTTTGCCATTACCAAAGAGAAACTGGAACTCGCAATGGACGAGGGCATGGGTTTTGACGGTTCTTCTATTGAAGGATACCGGGATATCGAAGAAAGTGACATGGTCGCTATGCCTGACCCATCCACTTTCCAGATACTGCCCTGGAGACCACAGGAAAGATCCACGGCAAGGATGTTCGTGGATGTCTTAAACCCGGACGGCAGTAACTTTGAGGGCGACCCCCGGCATGTAGTGCTGTGCCCTTCACTGGAGGCTGCTGAAGGAGCAGACAAATTGAGCCGGATGTTGAACATTCCGCTGGGAGATGACGGCTTTATCGAAGAGAAGCATGTGAAGATAGACCCGGTCAGTTCCCTGAATCCCAGCGTGTTTGTGGCAGGTTGCGCGGTGGGTCCTAAGGACATCCATGATTCAGTGACCGAAGGTATCAGTGCTGCCCATAAGGTAGGGCAGTTCCTGGGGAAGGGGCAGATCAGCATCTCCCCTGAAAAACCAGTGATATCAGATGCCTGTCAACAATGCGGTGGATGCATCAATGAGTGTCCATACGATGCATTATCCGGTGATGGAATACCAGTACTTGAAGCACTTTCCTGTACCGATTGCGGAATATGTGCCGCTGTTTGTCCATCAGGTGCAATTGAGATACAGAATTACCGTTATGACCAGCTTATATCCCAGGTTGAAGGTATACTTACGGCAGGTCCGGGTGTTATTGTGTTCATTGACCGGGCTGCATATGCTGC
>JAWSUM010000159.1:0-4200 GCA_033549165.1 Methanolobus sp. | reverse complement strand
AATTGGTTTACAAGTATATAAATGGGAAAGAGCTCAATTACTCACGGACACGACCAACGGTTAATATATCCATTAATGTCTGCCAGGTATGCTCTTGCAGGTTGACAGTGGTATATTTCACCTGAACGGTGAAAACATCTTTTCAGTTTCTCAGGCAGAACCCTCATATATTCATGAATCAGCATTTCAAATGTATTTGAAATGGTTTGCTAGCTTTGATTCCACGAATCGGATAATAGCTATACGGGCAAGTCACGCTCAACTATATAATGACGTCTAATCTCTAAAATGTAGCAAGGAATGAGGAAAATCCTATGGTAGAAGCATGCATAACCAAAGAGCCTCAGGGACTGAGCTTTTTTGAGAGATACCTTTCTCTCGGGGTGATTCTCTGTATCGTTGCGGGAATCCTGCTCTTCAGCTTCAAGGGCGAGGTTATCCTATCAGATCCCCTGACCATACTGTGGATAGCAGTCCCCCTGTTCTTCCAGACGATTTTCATATTCCTGCTTGGATATGTCCTCGCTAAGCTGTGGAAACTGAATTATGAGGATGCAGCACTATCGGCGATGATCGGGGCCTCGAATCACTTCGAGGTTGCAATAGCAACTGCAACGATTCTTTTCGGGCTCTCTTCCGGGGCGGCGCTGGCAACGGTTGTAGGTGTGCTCATTGAAGTGCCTGTGATGCTTATGCTTGTGAGATTCTGTTTGATAACAAGGAGATGGTTTGATTGACTTTCTTATTCAATATTTTTGAACCATTGGCCATTTCTAAGTCTTTTTGAAAATGATAACCGGCATTATCCGAGGTGACAATGCTTTGTTTACTCGGATTCTGAACTAATAATTTCCGCAATTACTCCATACATATTTTTTGAAAAACTACGAAAAAATATAACTACAATTATGGTATATATGCTTGTAAAGAATCTTCTGAAAATTACATATCTTCACTGTATAATTCTTTACGGAAGGTGTGGTCAGAATATATACCAAAAGGGAGTATGCGGATGAAAAAGATATCCATCACTTTAATACTATTGCTACTAATGCTAATGCCGGTGGCGAGTGCCGATATAGTAAATGATCTCGACAATAAGGTCAATGAATATAATGAGAATGCCGAATATGTGCCTTCTTACCTGAAATCCCTGCTGGGAAATGAGGTTATCAAACTGGTAATTGTTACTGACGATGGAGAAGAAGTATATATAAAAGCCATCACGGAAGACGCGTATATCACCACTTTCGAAGAGGTCGATGAAGATGCCGATCTTGACGCGACCATGGTCGTAGGAGCAAACGAGGCTACAGTAAGAACCATTATCAGATCGTCAGACCCGTTGGCGGAGTTCATTGCTGCGAAGGACAATGGCGAAATCGTAATTGAACCTGTGGGTCTTGTAAATACCGTCAAATACACCGTTGCAAGCGTGGTAATGAAAGTATCATCTTTGTTTGGATTTTGAATATTTGAGTTTAATTTCGCGGATTCAGGATGATAGCTAGCGAATTTCAATTTCGCTATCTTCATTTCTTTTTCTATTGTATCACTACTGTATCACTACAATACTGCAGAACTTGTCAAGAAATACAGGAATCAATCGGTGCTTCAGGATACACGGGCGGAGAGTTGATGTACCTGTCCCGTAAGCGCTTGTAGGCAATGCTGAAATAGAATTAAGCAATAGGTATATCCATGAAAGTTAGAGATGTGATGAATCCGGATGTCGTAGTATGCAGCCCTGAGGACACTATCGGGGATGTTGCACGGCTGCTCAAGCAGAACAACATAAGCGGGCTTCCCGTTGTAGAGGATGGTAAGGTTGTCGGGGTTGTATCCGAAGGCGACCTTCTCAAGCTGCTTGAAGTGCCTGATCATGGCGGACTCTGGCTTCCGAGTCCCTTCGAGGTTATCGAGGTGCCTATCAGGGAGTTTATCAACTGGGAAGACACAAAGCGCATGCTCGACGACGTGGGCTCGCAGCCAGTGGAAGAGATCATGAAGAAGAAGGTCTACACTGTCTCTCCTGAGGATTCCATTGAGAAGGCATCCGAACTTATCACAAGGCATAAGATAAACAGGCTTCCTGTTATCGAAGACGGCAAACTGGTAGGAATTGTCACCCGCGGTGATATCATCCGGGGACTTGGTAAATTGTAAAAAGTGATCATATGAAATTCATTGAAGGCGGTATCTGTGCGGTAAAGGGCGTACGTGCCGGCGGCATCAAACCCGGGAAAATGGGAATTGCGGTAATCCAGGCAGAAGGAAGTGCTGCCGGGGTGTATACCAGGAATAAGGTAATTGCAGCTCCGCTGGTGGTGACCAGAGAACATATCAACAAGACAGGCACTCTCGCCGGGGTTATCGTTAACAGCGGCAATGCAAATGCGTTCACGGGAGTGCAGGGCCTTGCAGATGCAAGGATCATGGCGTCCGCTCTCGCATCAAAACTGGGTGTAAACGAGGAGCTTATAGGCGTGGCTTCCACAGGTGTCGTGGGGCGCAAGCTAGACACCGACTGGATCAGTTCCCATCTTGATGAAGCTCTGGCTTCCATGGGTGGAGATGCCGATGCCAGCATGAAGGCGGCCCGTGCCATCATGACGACCGACACAGTCCCGAAGGAAGTGGCCATCGAGACGGAGTCCGGCATCCGCATAGCAGGTATCGCCAAAGGTGCAGGCATGATCGAGCCTAATATGGGTACCATGCTTGCTTTCGTGTATACCGATGCCGAGGTACACCCTGATGTGTTGCAGTCATGCCTTACGGTTGCAGTGGACAAGAGCTTTAACATGATAGTTGTGGACGGTGACACCAGCACCAACGATATGGTACTGGTGACTGCCACCGGCCAGTCCGGCATCACCCCTGAACTACCCGACATCCAGGCAGGTCTCGACCTGGTGCTCACCGAGCTTGCCAAGATGATAGCCGCAGACGGCGAAGGCGCCACCAAGCTCATAGAATCCAAGGTAACAGGTGCAGCTACCCGGGAGGATGCCCGCCTGGTTGCAAAGGCGATAGTCCGCTCCCCCCTGGTAAAGTCCGCCATCTTCGGCGAGGATCCCAACTGGGGCCGTATCGTGGTGGCAGCAGGCTATTCCGGTGCCAACATGGACCCTGAAAAGATATCCCTCTCCTTCTCAGCCGGCACAGAGGTAGTCGAACTCGTAAAGGACGGCAAGGTTATCAGGAACGACGAAGAGAGCCTGGCCCAGCTAAAATCCATCATGGCTCTGGAAGAAATAGTCATCATAACCGACCTCGGCATGGGACATGAGAGTGCGACTGCATGGGGCTGTGACCTGACGTACGATTATGTCAGGATCAATGCTGAGTATACGACATGATACCTTTTTTAGGATAATTAGCGTTTGAGGAAGACAATGTACAAGATATACGTGGACGGACAACACGGGACGACAGGCTTATTGGTGAATGAACGTCTTGCAGACCACCCTGAAGTGGAGATTCTGGAAATCCCCTATGAAAAGCGCCACGACAGGGAACTGAGGACGAAATTGCTCAACGAGGCAGACCTTGTATTCCTGTGCCTGCCGGATGAAGCGGTTGAAGATACTGTAAATCTGATCACAAATCCTGGCACCAAGATCATCGATGCATCCACGGCCAACCGTGTGAATGAAGCATGGGCTTACGGACTGCCCGAACTCTCCGCCGCACACAGGAGCAAGGTGGCCGGAGCAAGCAGGGTTTCCAATCCCGGCTGCCATGCAACGGCATCCATTGTTGCCCTGTATCCACTGGTAGAGGAAGGCATCATTTCCAGAAATACGGCTGTCCCGCTGTTCTCCATCACCGGATATACCGGCTGCAGAAAGCGATCGAAACGGTACTGTCGGGAGACGTCTGGATCTCCCGAAAAAAACTCACCGAATGCCTCCTTTCCTCCAGAAACGCCTCTCCGGATCAACCCCTGCCCGATCTTACCGGCCGCGAAATGGAGATCCTGGCCTTTCTGACCCGGGGCTACTCCAACCAGATGATCGGGGACGAGCTCTGCATCAGCCCGCACACCGTCAAGTCCCATCTCGCCCACATCTTCAAGAAAATCAACGTCCACAGCCGCCGCCAGGCCGCCCGGTGGTCCCTCGATCATCTCCAGTGATCTTCTGGAACCTATTCTTCCATTTGCATCTTTACCTGCCCGCCTTTTCCAACCATTCC
>JAWSUM010000158.1:0-4300 GCA_033549165.1 Methanolobus sp. | reverse complement strand
TATATTATTCTATACTATAGACACGAAATTCCACCTTACTAAGAGCAATTATTATAAAGGATTGAACCAGCATGTCCTATAATGGCACAGAGTTCCAATGTCCCGGAGAAAAACGGGAAGGCGCTCTTTCCACTTTACACCGTTACATTCATCGGAACCCTTGGTTTTGGGATCATACTCACTTTTCTGGTGTTCCTTGTAACCGAATATGGGGGAAATGCTCTTGTCTATGGACTTCTTGCCTCGACATACCCTGCCTTTCAACTGATAGGAGCCCCCATACTGGGCAGGTGGTCCGACATCTATGGACGGAAGAAGATACTACTGTTAAGCCAGATCGGCACGCTAATTGCGTGGATAATCTTCCTTGCAGCCCTTTTTCTGCCTATTACTGTATTGACATCCGTGGATTCGAACATTCTGGGAGTATTTGCAATCACCCTTCCCTTGTTAGCGATGTTCTTTGCCAGGGCACTTGACGGCCTGACGGGCGGAAATGTCTCCGTTGCCAACGCATATCTTGCAGACCTGACATCCGAAGTAGAAAGGAACAAGAACTACGGAAGGATGTCTGTGGCATCCAACCTGGGTTATGTGGTCGGGCCGGCGCTTGCAGGTGTCCTGGGTGCTACCATATACGGGGAAGTAATTCCCGTGTCCACGGCTCTGATTATTTCAATTATCGGCACACTGATAATCATTTTCTTCCTTCCGGAAGCATCTGCCTGTACCATGGAAGAGTATCCCGAGAACAAAAACGTCGGGAAGGTGCTCGGGCAGGAACAAAAGGAATGCTACCAGGTGGAGAGTGAGAAAAAAGTGAAGTTAAGGGATGTATTCAGACTGGAATACATTCCCTTCATGCTGATGCTGTACTTTCTGATCTTCCTGGGGTTCAACATATATTATACTGCATTTCCAGTGTATGCAGTGGATGCGCTGAAGTGGAGCCCCGCAACTCTGGGAATCTATTTTTCAGCTATCAGCGCCATGATGGCATTTGTACAGGGCCCTGTGCTTGAAAAACTTACCGACAGATACATGGAATCGATTCTGATAGTTGTTGGAGGTTTCATACTCGGGATACAGTTCCTCCTGATAATTCCGGGCAACATCTACCTTATATATCTGGCAGCAGCCTTCTTTGCATTCGGTAACGGCGTCATGTGGCCATGCATACTTTCAGTACTCTCAAAGCTTGCGGGAACTACATACCAGGGCTCAGTTCAGGGTTTCGCCATGAGTGCCAGTAGCTTTGCCAGTATATTGGGACTGCTTGCAGGTGGTTTGCTCTACACGCAGATAAAAGCCCTCTCCTTCCTGATAGCCGCCATCATCATATTTGTTGTTGTCTTCCTTTCTTTCAGGCTTATCAGGATAGAGAAGCAGAAAAGATGAAAATAGATATATATCATCCTGAGAGAGTCCTTACAATCATTATTTGCAGGGGTTACCGGGAGACGGGGATGGTCCTGTATTCATCTGAAGGTGGGGAAGATATGGAGAAAGATTATGACGCCATAGTGGTGGGAACAGGTGTGGCCGGATCCGCCGTTGCACACCATTTAAGTGATGCCGGCATGAGAGTGGCTATTGCCGATATGGAAAGGTACGGAGGTACCTGTGTGCTCAAGGGGTGCAGTCCCAAGAAGATACTTACAGGCATGGCAGAAATCATTGATTCGAACAACAGGATGACAGGAAAGGGTGGAGTGGGAGCGGATAAGCACATCCGCTGGAAAGACCTCATGGATTTCAAGAACGAGATCGTTGATATGTACTCTGCTGCCAGAGTGAAGGGATACGAGGAAGCCGGCATAGAAATGTATCACGGGAGGGCGCATTTTGTGGACGGGTCCACCCTTGCCATCGGTGATGACAACATAAAGGCAAAGTATATCGTACTTGCAACAGGTGCAAAGCCTGCCGATGTGAAGATACCGGGAATGGAACATCTCACGACAAGTAGCGACTTCCTTGATCTTGAGGAACTGCCTGAACGTATCATCTTTGCAGGTGGTGGTTTCATATCCTTCGAGTTTGCCCACATCGCCGCCCGGGCAGGTGTAGAGGCAACGATATTACACAGAAGCGTAAGGGCGCTCAAGAACTTCGAACCCGACCTCGTGGAACTCCTTATCAGGGTATCGGACTATGCGGGCATCCGGGTAAGGACCATGCAGGAGATCAGGAAGATAGAATACGATAACAAGGAACTCGAAATCATAATCACGGTTCTTGACAGGGCCACGAATGAAGAATTGACGTACAAGTGCGATATGGTCGTACACGGCATGGGCAGGACAGCCCGGATAGAGGGCCTTAAACCCGGGAAAGGCAATGTTGCGGTAAGGGACGGAGCCATTGAGGTCAATGAGTATCTCCAGAGTACATCCAATCCCAGAGTATACGCAGCAGGAGACTGTATTAAGCAGGGACCCCCGCTTACACCGGTAGCCTCCATGCATGGAAGGGTGGTCGCTTCGAACATACTTGAAGGTAACAAGCACAGGCCTGATCACAGCACGGTGGCTTCAGCGGTCTTCACGATACCCACCCTTGCAGGTGTGGGCCTGTCAGAGAAGGATATGACAGACAACCATGAGGTCATATTCAATGATATGTGCCAGTGGTACTCGGTCATCAGAACGAATATGGAGTTTGCGGCCTCGAAGATCATAGTTGAGAAGGGATCGGGAAGGATACTGGGTGCACACATGCTTGGACCGGATGCTGAGAATGTCATCAATCTCTTTGCCCTGGCAATCCGTCAGGGTATGAGGATGTCAGACATGAAGGACGTGCTGTATGCCTACCCGAGTATCAGCCATGATACAAGGAGCATGCTGGGGTAAGACCTCTAATACAGGCTACTCTCATATAACTTATACAATGAACATCAGAAAGACCAAAAATAGACCGGAGGATAAATATGGATCTTAAAGAACTGCTTTTCAAAGAGAATGTAGGTGGGATAGACCTATACATAAGGGCACTCCTGGGATCACTTGCGATCACAGCCCTGGCTGCAGGTATTATGAAAGAGAGCAAGTTGAAGTGGCTGCTTGCACTTATCGGGTTCACGGGTATCTTTACAGCCCTGATAAGGCACTGCACCCCCTATACCTTGCTGGGAATCAACACCGCTAAAGGGAATACCTGTCCTGCCCAAAAGGAAGCGAATCTGGAAGATGAATAAGGTAGCGTATGCGGAGTAGCTCATACGGCACTCTGGTCGGCAATCTCAAAGGAAAGCAGTCTGAAAGACATGAAAAATGCCGCATACACCATAACGGCAGCTATCAGGAAAGCTCCGGTGCCAAACTGTGAATATATAAATCCACCAAAAACCAGACCCATGATGCTTGCAACGCTTGTGATACTGGAAGAAACACCCTGCACGACACCCTGATGTTCCTTCCCTGCAAGCCTGGAAAGTATCGACTGCATTGAAGGCCACATAAAACCATTACCAACTGCAAAGAGCGCCGCTGCTGCATATGTTAGCATGACGTTACTGAAGGCAAGTAGAACAAAGTTCGTGCCAAGGACAATACTCCCTATTATGGCAAGCTGGCCGTCGGATATTTTCTTTGAAACGTGGCCCAGCACCGGACCTTCAACTATGACAAGCATGAAACTCAATACTGAAAAAAATATCCCCATTTCGGTAACATCCCATCCAAGTTTGTCGATCGCATATACCGGGAAAGCGGCATAGAACATGTTAAAGGCAATAAATAGAAGAAAATAGATCATAAACATGTACGGGACATGTTCAATAGCGAAAGCATCTTTTAAGCCTGGCCTTTCATTTCGCTCAGACCCCGTGCATTCTTTATGCTCGTACCCAGGGATTGTTTTTACATTTGAACTATTACTGGCGGCATCAGTTATGCATCCCCTGGACTCCGGAACAAAGAATGTTATCAACAGAAGACCCACCAATGAAATTATTATGGCTGCAAGCACCGGAAGCTTTTCAGCATAGACAGTTGCACTCAATAGTCCGGCCAGTGCCGGACCGGCTATGAATCCCAGATTCATTGCTACTGACATCCTCCCAAAGTTCTTACTACGGTCCTTTTCCTCGGTTATATCCGCAACATATGCATTTGCCACGGAGACATTTCCGCCTGTGAGACCGTCAAAACCCCTTGCTATGAACAACAAGATAAGTGGTATCGTGATGGCAAATTCCCCGAGCAGGGTCGAGCTCACATCCCGCAGTGTTACGATCGGAACGAACAGGGCTATCATAAAAATGATCCATGAAAGCAGGGTGCCTCCCTGGCTTAAC
>JAWSUM010000157.1:0-4667 GCA_033549165.1 Methanolobus sp. | reverse complement strand
CGATGAGAAGTTCTTGAGTTTCGTATCCCTGAACTTTTCGAGATCGGCAAACCTGAGGATATCATCCAGCCTTGCTTCGATCTCTTTTTTTGATATGCCCATGATAGTCGCATATGTCCTTACATTCTCTGCGGCAGTGAAATCCTGCTGGAAGCCGACCCCCAGCTCAAGGAAAGGCGTTATCTTCCTGTTGACCCGCACATATCCATCGGTCGGACGAAGTATGTGGGCAATGGTTTTCAGCAGGGTGCTTTTCCCGCTTCCGTTCTCTCCGATAATACCCAGCGCTTCCCCTTCTTCTACAGTGAAATTTATATCCCGGAGGGCATGGAAGGTCTCGTAACCCGAGGGTTTCATAAAACCTGTAAGCGTCTCGTATACGGTGTTCCTTTTCTCATGGGGGATGCGGAACACCTTATGCAGGTTCCTGGCCTCTATCACAGGCATCAGATCTCCTCCGCAAAACCCGGTTCAAGTCTTGAGAACACGATAAAACCCAGCACAAGGAAAAATATCGCAGATACTGCTATGTAGATAAGGTCATTTGTACTTGCAGGGGTTGAATAGATTATGGTATCACGTGCGGATATTATGATCCTTGCCATGGGATTCAGCAGGGCCAGGGTCTTCAGGTTCGGAGGGAACATATCAAGGGTATACAGGATAGGAGTGGCAAAGAATGCCGCCTGCATGAAAACATCCCATATGAACTGCATATCCCTGAAATAGACATTCAGGGCAGACAGACCCATGGAGACTCCCATCGAAAAAATAAAGAGCATCACCAGTATGAACGGGACATAGATGAGGTTAGCTGATATGGGCACCCTGAAGATTATCATGAACAGTACGAATACGACGGATTCGAAGAGACTCATGAGCAGGGCGGTTATACAAGAGGATACCACGAAAATTTCCCGGGGAAAATATATCTTCTTGACCATGCCGGGTTTCCCTACTATAGAGAACATCCCGATGGTGGTGGACCTGCTGAAGAAGTTCCAGAGTATGATCCCAAGCAGCAGGAACAACTGGTAGTATTCTACCTGTACCTTCATAAGGTTGGAGAAGACCAGGTACAGTACTGTAAGCATCAGGAGGGGTTCCAGTAGTGACCAGAAATACCCCAGGATAGAATTTTTGTACCTGAGTTTGAATTCACCTACGGACAGGTTCCAGATCAGGTGCCTGTAATCGTATAATTCTTTTACGCGTTCAAAAACCATTGTCTATCACGTTTCTGATCTTTTCTTCAAAAAGATCGATGTCAAACATCCCGGCCCTGGCAATGCAGGCCTCCCTGTAGGCATCCGGTTTACCGGAAATGAACTTTACACCCGCGACAACACCTTCAGCACTGGCGTCCACCAGTATGCCTGTCTCTCCGTCCACAACAGTTTCCCTGAAGCCGCCTTCATCGACCGCGACCACAGCCTTTCCACTTGCCATGGCTTCAACCGGCGTCATCCCGAAATCCTCCTCGATGGCGGTACAGATGAGACCCCTGCATGCTGCATAGAGGTCAAGGAGCTCCTCTTCTGATACTTCTCCTGCCAGTGTCACATTTGCCGGAAGGTCTTTGATGATATTCGTAGCGTATGCTTCTGCATGATCCCCTTTTGAGTAACCGCCAACTATCACAAGGTTCTCTTCAGGCATTTTCCTGAATGCTTTTATCTGCATCTCAACCCTTTTCTCAGGATAGAGGCGGTTCACGGAAAGCCAGAAATTGCCGTATTCCCTGCAATCGAACCTTGATATGTCCGCAGGAGGGTGGATCACTTCAGCCTCCCTGCCGAAGTACTTCCTGATCCTTTCATGGGTATTTTCCGAATTTGTCGCTATCCTGCCGACATGGGAAAGATAGTGTTCTGAAACCTTTTTGTGAGATTTGACCCATAACATGAAGGGGATGGAGGTCAAAGCAGAACGCCGTTCAAGGAAAACATCGTACAGGTCATAAAAGGCTCTCGTGGGAGTATGGCAGTAATAAAGATTGGGCTTGTGCTTCTCTGCAGCGAAATATGCCCAGTTGCCTGAAAATATGAAAAAGTCATATTCCCGTGAAAAGTCACATTTTGCAAATAATACGGATGCATTTATCTGTTTCAGGGGAGGGGTCTTGAGAGTACTGCCAAGGCTGATCAGGTTTGCAGGATCAAAACCCATTTTCTCCACTGAAACCCTGTCCAGGTCAGTTGATATCACGTCCGCTTTCAGCCTTTCGGCAAGCATAAGTACCAGTTTTTCCCCGCCCCCGATAGCGCCGAAGTAATCGTGAAAGATCGCGATTCTCATCGTATGAGTAGTATTGTGGGATATACTACTTAAGAGAAGTAGAAACTTTGATAAGCTATCGGAAGTTGTTGTAATTTAGTTTAGTCTATTTATTTATAGCTTCGAACTCATCTTTCGATGTAAAGTATTGAAAGATTGTTATGGTAGATCGAAAGCAGCTTTTCAGCAAAACGATCTTACTGCCTTTGTTAGTGTTATTCTCTTTTATCATCAGATCAGTGTCACTCTTTGCGATATCCACGGGAGGAAGATTCCTTTTCACCGGGACCGATCCCTTCTATCATATGAGACGAGTGATTTATACCACACAGCATTTCCCTTCAGCTCTTACATTTGATTCTTATCTTAACTATCCTTCTGGATTTGAGATCGGATGGCCGCCGCTATATGATCAGGCCATTGCAGCTTTTGCCCTGATACTTGGCCTGGGAAGACCCGATATAAGTACGATCGAGTTTGCAGGTGCTATTTTTCCTGCACTGGTCGGGGCATTGACCATAGTTCCACTGTATTATGCATCTTCTGCGGTCTTTGATAAGCGAACGGCTATCTTTAGCGCTATTGTACTCTCCCTGATCCCCATACACCTGTCAGTATCAATGGCTGGTGCCACGGACCATCATGTGGCAGAGATATTCCTTGCAATAAGCGCCTATGCCCTGTACCTGTACTCTTTGAAATATGGCAGGGTTGCAAACCTTTCCTTTTCAGACATCAGGACATCAGGGATCAGGTCGTTAGTATCATCGAAGGCAGTGAGCAGATCACTCCTGTTTTCCGCAGCCTGTGGTTTCGTGCTTGCGCTTGCGGTCTTTACGTGGCTGGGATCTCCTATATTCATAGGAATGATAGGGCTGTTCGTTTTTGCGCAGCTGACAGCCGACCTTAAAGAACAAAGGTTATCTGAATACATTCTGATAAATTCTGTCACCGTATTTTTGACGACGCTCACACTGATAATTCCCTTTATCGCACTGGTAGTCCGTCCTGGAATGGAATTCAGCGGAATGTACCTCTCATGGTTCCATGTTTTATACATTGCGTCCCTGCTTATTGGAACAGTGGTGCTCGGGTTTGTCGCAGGGACCGTAGCTTCAAGAAAAATGAGCTGGTACTATTATCCTGCAATAATTCTAATATTATCCGGCATCGGTATTGTGGTGATTAACTACCTGGCTCCGCAGTTCTACCAGAACACCGTGGGGGGTATACTCTACCTTCTCGGAGGTTCGACGACCGTGCTAGGTACTATCTCGGAAGCCCTTCCACTTTTCTACACTAATGGTTTCACACTGCAGCCACTGTGGAAGACACTTTTCATTTTCAGCATAACGGCTCTTTGTGGCCTGTTCCTTAGTGGTCTCAAATTCAAAAGGGACAAGTACATGCCTGAAATGATGTTCTTCATGATCTGGTCGATGGTGGTCATAGTGCTGACAATTTCCCAGAGAAGGTTCTCATACCTGCTCTCATTGAATGTTGCCATGCTTTCAGGTTTTTTCTTTAATGCGGTTTACACCAATTTCCTCGGGAACGGAGTAAAACATGAAACGAAGAAGGCAGTACCCAGCAAAAGGAGATCCGGGTCCAGGTCCAAAAAGGGTTCTGCAAGGTCCGGGAAAGCATCTTCAGGAACAAAGGATGCACCTTTGAACATGATATCCGGAGGAACTTCCACACCCTACCTGGCAGCTGTCCTTATAGTGATGTTTTCCTTTGTGCTGTTCACACCTGTGTACAGCCTTGTGACCCATCCGGGAGTTCCCAGCACCGACTGGCAGGAATCCCTGGAATGGCTTGGTTCCAACAGTCCCGAGACCTCATATTATTCAGATCCTTCCGTGGAACCTGAATACGGAGTTATGAGCTGGTGGGACTACGGTAACTGGATTCTCTACATTGCAAAGCGGCCGGTGGTTGCCAATAATTTCCAGACCGGGGTTGAAGATTCGGCCCGTTTCTTTGCAAGTGCCAATGAATCCGAATCACTGTCCATACTGGACAGGGACAATGCGAAATATGTTATCACTGACCAATTGATGTATGCTACCAAATCCTACGTGATCTTTGCTATCGCAGGAGGGGAATATATGAACGGCCAGGATTTCGATACGTTCTATCAGAGCCAGGATATGCGAAGAACAACTCTTGCAAAGCTGCATATCCTTGATGGCTCACACCTTGGCAGGCTGCGCCTGGTCCATGAATCCCCGAACAGTCAGATGGGCCTTTCATTCGGTGAGAATGAAGAAACTACTCCGATCAAGAATGTGAAGGTATTCGAGTATGTACCGGGGGCAAAGATATACGGATCAGCAGAGCCAAGTCAGCCGGTGTATGCAAGGGTGATGGTCACTTCGAACCAGGGC
>JAWSUM010000156.1:0-4838 GCA_033549165.1 Methanolobus sp. | reverse complement strand
AGCCAGCCGAGCCAACTGACAACGAGACTACTCCAACCGAGCCAACCGAGCCAACTGAGCCAACCGAGCCAACCGAGCCAGCCGAGCCAACTGACAACGAAACTCCAACCGAAGAGCCAGCAGATGCACCTGGATTTGAGGCAGTATTCGCAGTTGCAGGTCTCCTTGCAGTCGCATACCTTGTCAGAAGGAACTAAATAAACAATAAATAGAATAGAAGGGAGCTTCCCTTCTATCAATTCTTTTTTTAAGATACTATTAAATCTACGTCTTTTTTGCTGTTCAATATCGAGGTGAAGCAGTGGTTAATAAATTAATATTAGTGTCAGCTCTGATCATAATGATGCTATTTGTTTCCGGTTGCACGGACGAACAGGATCCTGATAGTGGGCAGGAAGTCAACAATACTACAAATACTGGTGTCAATGCCGATATTTCCGGAATGTCCGCAGAGGATCTTGCGGTTATAAGTGATCTTCCTGAAGGCTATGAGTACATTGGTTCCCCTTCACTGACTGTGGAGAAGGTGCAGAAGGAATATGTTAACATGTCCGGCATTGTTGCTGCAGCCGAGGGCCTTTACAAGGCCGGTGATGTGGATCTCTACGTTGATGTGATCGAAATGGAAAGTCCTGAGCTTGCAGAGGAGTTCGTGTCAGAGTACATGTCGGGTTTCAAGCAACTCTCGAGCGGTACTCGCTTTGCTGAAGACTCATTCAATGGTCATTCAGTCACCGTAATCAAGACCTATTCTACCGTAGGGGCAAAGCAGGTTCCCAGATATACTTACATATGGAGTAACGAGAACTTCGTCTTTGTTGTTGGCGGAGCTACAGATGATACATCTATGCCGCGAACACTCGCAGAAGCTACCGGGTATTGATCCGGTACCTTCCTTTTATGAAAAACATCCAATCGACATGCTTTAATACAACTTTACCCTTTTACATGCTGCACTGCCCGGATAGCCTAGTCGGTTGGGGCGCCAGACTCATAGGGAATATTAACCGTGCGTCCAAATCTCCTGAGACATCTGGAGGTCGCGTGTTCGAGTCACGCTCCGGGCATCTTTTACTTTTTTTAAAACTTAGAGTAAAGAAAACTGAGCTCGTCAAAATTTAAAGATCGTTTTACTGTATTTTTATCTCGTAGGCGGTTCCAGGAATCCAGGGCCTACTGGATCCTTAATGGTCTTCTTGACTATGTCCCTCGCTCTGTCTCTGGTCTCAGGGTCCGGCTTCCAGCCAAAGACCTCGTTCACAGGTTCCATATGTTCGGGTTTCCACCCGCCCCAGAGGGCTATTGTATTATCATGACCGAGTATCCACTGGATGGCAAGATTAAGCACTCCCCTGTCATGCTTATCCCTTACGAAAGTGTCTATATTACTCGCTGCTTCCAGATATTGCCTGTATCTTGGGAACTGGAACTTGGGATCTGCCTTCTTGACAGGGTGGTCCCTGAAATCCGCATCGGCTCTCATTTTCCCTGTAAGCAGGCCCTGACAGAGAGACCTGTAGGCCATAAGGGTTATGTCGTTCTTCTTGCAGAAAGGCAGCACTCCCACCTCTGCTGCCCGTTCGAATACATTGTAGGGAGGCTGGCATACATTCACCTCCGCATGCATGCAAAACTCATACATCTGCTCGGAGCTGTAGTTACTCAGTCCGATGGCCCGTATCCTGCCTTCCTCTTTAAGTCCTTTCAGGAAACTGGCCGTTTCTTCCACGGGCTGAAGCATGTCGGGCCAGTGTACATGGAAAATATCGATGTAGTCAGTGCCAAGCCTTTCCAGTGAGGCTTTGATCGTCTTCTCCATCAGCTCAGGACTGGCATTCCTTACCCCCTTTCCTTGCACCTTTTCCATTCCTGTCTTACTTGATACGATTATATCTTCGCGGTCGTACTCTTTCATCACCTCTCCCAGTATCTCCTCCGATCTCCCTTCTCCGTAGACCGGGGCAGTATCTATCAGATTGATTCCCTGGTCCAGTGCTTTCCTGATAGTCTGCATTCCAAGGTCCTTATCAAAATAACCAATTGGCTGGGCTCCCAGTCCTATTCTGGATACTTTATTCAGATCAGTCCCGGATATCTTCGTATATTCCATTTGACTTCCCTACCCTGGATTAAGATCATTCACTAACCATCAACCTGTCATTCCTTTTGCTTTGGCCCAGCTCCTGAGCTCAGCCCAGAATCCGGGGTATTGGTCCTCATTCCCGTAATCTATCAGTTCATTCAGTTTTTGAGGATCGATAGTGATCCTGTATACGTTACCCCCGGTTCCCTTTTCTCCATGCAGGTCCGTAAAGTATAACCCATCAGGCCCAAAGGCCAGACCGCAGGGGCTTGCAGCCTCTTCTCCCGTGTATATCACAAAGTCGTCATATGACATGACAGAAGTGGCCTGTGCATTCAATTCCATTTTGACTATCCTTTTCCCCTTCCCGTCTACCCTGCCTTCACTGTAGGTGTTCCCGAACAGGGCTACAAAGAGATGGTCGTTGAACTGGGGAGGGAACTGTCCTCTCTGCATGAAGTCCAGTGCCGTAGGTGCCTGGGTGTGATGCCACCAGAACAATGACTGTTTGCGCATATCACCGGGCCATCCGTAGTTCCCGTAAGGTTCTATCCTTGCGAGGCGGTCGTCCTTATGCGGACCGTTGTCCGAAATATACAGATGATTGTCACTGTTTCTCCATACCCCTCCGAAGGGGTTTCTCAGGCCCTTTGCATACACAGGATTATCGGGGTATGGATTATCCCATGGTATGGAACCATCCTGGTTCAGCCTGAGTATCTTGCCGCGCAGGTCATTGTTGTCCTGGGACTTTCCGGCCGCACCACCGTCTCCTACATTGACGTACAGTTTGCTGTCAGGTCCGATGGTAACCGCCTGTACCTGATGGGACCTGAACGTGGAGGGTATGTCGTCTATGATGGTCTCCTGTGAATCCATCTCCAGGCCGCTCTTAGAGCTTGTTCTTACAACCTTTGCTTTTGTCTCATCATTCTCTTTGTAGACCATTGACACGAACAGGTCCCCGGTCTGCGGCTCAACGCAGATCCCTATCACTCCGGATTCTCCCGTTCCCGGGAACTCATGGCTGGGTTCGTAGTCCAGCAGGTTATCTGCGTAGGTATGGACTGAATGGTCATTTGTCACTGATTTAATCTGCCCGTACAGCTCTGTAACATAAAATAACGGGTCGCTGCCCTTGTCTCCCGGTTCCGGCACAAATGCGATATTGACGGGCAGGTTAAGTCCCGACAAAATATGTTCTATCCTGAATCCCGGAAAAACCCACCAGTAACTGGTGTAGTCTCTGTTCATTGATCTCCCTCTCCCTTGGTTCAATATTTAAGATGCTGTTTGATGAATGTTTTCTGTGACCTTATAGAAATAACTTCTCAGGGGAATCCTGAGTCACACAGGTTTTTTTTAAAACAAAACATATATGAATAGTACAACCCTAAGATAGGGCATGGATTTCCAGATACTTGACGCCGATTATATCCGTGAGGACAGAGGACCTGTCATTCGCCTTTTCGGAAGGGGAGCGGATGGCAAAAGTGTCTGCTGTTTTGTACCGGGCTTTGAGCCTTATTTTTATGTCAATATAAAAGGTGATCCTGATCCTGCCGGGGAACTGCTTAAAGAGCGCTTCCCTTCGGCGATTAAAAGGGTGGAAGTTGTCCCGAAGTTAGAACCTGTGGGCTATCAGGTCTCAAAAAAACCCATGCTCAAGGTCATTACATATGAACCTGGCAATGTTCCTGAGATACGCGAGGATATTGCGAATATTCCTGCGGTAAAAGAGATATATGAGACAGATATCCTATTCAGGAACCGTTTTCTTATTGACCGGGAACTGCATGGTATGAGCTGGGTGAAGGCCGAGCCATCGTCAGAAACCACTTTTTCAGGTGACTTATCTAACTACTGCGATGAGGTATTTACCGCCTCTTCCCTGGAAGAGATCGAAAAGCTCTCCAATGCCCCTCTCAAACATCTGGCATTCGATATTGAGTGTCTTCCCCTGGGCGGTTCGATGCCAGTGCCTGAAACGTCTCCTGTCATAATGGTAAGTCTTTCCTTCAGCCCCGCTTTCGAAGGAAAGGATGCGATAGTCCTTGTTTCCAAGGATGTTGAAGGTGTCGCCGGAAATGTAGAATGTTTTGAGAACGAAGTTGCAATGCTGGAACGCTTCTTTGAAATGTTTCAGAAATATGACCCTGACATCGTTGCAGGTTATAATGAGATCGATTTTGACATTCCCTATATAGTTGACAGGGTGAACGTACTCAATGACTCAGGAAACAACCTGAAACCTGTTGTAGGCAGGGATGGCAGGGTACTGAGTTATCGTAAGATAGGCAACCGTACCATGGTGTCAATACCAGGTCGTGTTGTCGTTGATGCACTTCCTCTTATCAGGAGCCAGTACAGTCTTAAGCGCTATACCCTGAGGAACGTTGCAAAGGAACTACTTGGCAGGGAAAAGCTGGATGTTGCTCCCTCTGAGATGGAGGAATACTGGAATGATGCTGGGGAAAAGATACTTCATTTCATAGATTATGCCCAGCGTGACTCGGAACTGGCCCTGGAACTTTTCCTGAAACTTCGGCTTCTCGACAAGCATATTGCGATAGCCCAGGTAAGCGGTTCTTTGCTTCAGGAGGTAGTGGACGGCGGCCAGACCTCCATGGTTGAGAATTTGCTGTTGCGCGAGTATGGCAAAAGGGACCGTGTGATCCCTCCCAAACCTTCTGATGACCTGGTAAGCTTCAGGAATCGCAGCAGCGAGGGTCTCAAGGGGGGGCAGGTGCTTGAG
>JAWSUM010000155.1:0-4873 GCA_033549165.1 Methanolobus sp. | reverse complement strand
AGGATAGAGCGTCTTCAGCGTATCGATAGTTACCTACGGGACCCGGGCAATCTGGAAGAGTTGTTCGAAGCGTTGTACAATGATCTGCGCAAACCGGAGGTCGAGGTTATAGCCACCGAAGTGGGTGTGGTCCGGGCACAGATCAGCTATCTGAAAAAGAATCTGGACCGATGGACCCGGGATCATAAGGTCTCAGCACCATTGCCTATGACTGGCACACGTTCGTATATTCGCTATGAACCCAAGGGAGTGGTTCTCATCATGTCACCATGGAATTTTCCCCTCAACCTCTCCCTTGTTCCTCTTGTCTATGCCATAGCTGCAGGTAATGCGGTTATCCTGAAACCCAGTGATATATCGTCCCATACTTCAGCTTACATAAGAAAAATGATTGGCAGGCTATTTGACTGGAAGGAAGTGGCAGTTATCGAAGGTAACGCTTCGGTTGCATCAAGGCTGCTGGATCTGCCGTTCAATCATATATTCTTCACCGGCAGTCCGGCAGTTGGAAAGATCATCATGGGCAAAGCCGCAGAGCATCTGAGCAGTGTTACCCTGGAGCTTGGGGGAAAGTCACCTGCGGTCATAGATGAGACGGCTAACGTTCCGAAAATGGCAAGGCGCATGGCATGGGCCAAATCAATAAACTGTGGCCAGACATGCATAACACCTGACCATCTCATCATACATGAATCGGTAAAGGACCTGTTCATCGAAGAGTTTACGTCATCAGTGAAAGAGTTTTATGACCGGCAAGGTGTAGGTATAGACCGATCTCCCGATTACTGCAGGATCATAAGTGATGACCACTTCAGGCGGCTCAGGTCCCTGTATGATGATGCACTCGGAAAAGGGGCTCGTGTGGTTTTCGGAGGCGATTTCGAT
This sequence comes from Methanolobus sp., assembly GCA_033549165.1. Taxonomy (GTDB): domain Archaea; phylum Halobacteriota; class Methanosarcinia; order Methanosarcinales; family Methanosarcinaceae; genus Methanolobus. The sequence goes on along the minus strand of JAWSUM010000155.1, from coordinate 3,988 downwards.
GAAAGTGACCGCTTCATTTCACCCACTCTCCTCGAGAACATTTCGGAGGAAATGGCCATAATGCAGGAAGAGATCTTCGGTCCCCTGCTTCCCGTTATCACCTACGACAGCAGGTCCATGGTAAACCGGATCATCCGACGCAATCCGAATCCATTGATGCTGTACATAGCCAGCAATAACAGGGACAATATCCGGTATTTCATGGACTGGAGCCCTTCCGGAGGTACTGTGATCAATGACTACATGCTCGGCTACAGCAATCCTGAGCTGCCTTTCGGAGGTAACAATAACAGCGGCATGGGCAGATCACTGGGATTCCATTGCTTTATGGAGTTTTCAAATAAAAGGGGTGTCATCCATCGTAAATGGGGCTCCCTGGGCCTGATCTATCCTCCATACAGTGACCGGGTCCGAAGATTGGTACAAATGATGTGCAGGTGGATGTAAGTATGCCGGACAATGATCTCTCTGCCAGCCTTTCTGATAACGGCATAGGTAAAGGCGGGAAAACTGTTTTGATCACCGGAGGGGCAGGTGGTATCGGAAAAGAGCTGGCAGGATATTTCGCCCGCGACGGTTACGATATCATATTGGTTGACAGGGCTCTAAAAGATCTTGAAAAGGCAAAGAAATCCCTTAGCAGTGTCAACCCGGATATACGGATCATGTTGATGGTACAGGACCTTACTCTTCCTGAAGCTGCTGATAGTGTTTATGAGTTCACCCGGAATCATGGTTTTCGGGTCAATGTACTCGTCAACTGTGCAGGCTTTGGTACCTACGGTTTTTTACATGACATCGACCGGGACAGAGAGCTCGATATGCTGCAACTGCATATATTGACCCTGTATAAAATGACGCGTATCTACCTGAAAGAGATGATAGGGCGCAATGAAGGGCAGATTATCAATTTCTCTTCGATTTCGGCTTTCCAGCCGAATCCCTGTTTTGCCACTTACGGGGCCAGCAAGAGTTTCGTGTTACAGTTCAGCAGGGCTCTGAATTTTGAGTTAAAGGAAAAGAAACTGAATGTAAAGGTCATGGCTGTATGTCCAACGGCGGTTAAAGGTACGGGTTTCCAGGCATCTGCAGGCATGGAGAGGACAAGGACCTTCAGTTCATGGATGGCTGTAACTGCTGAAACGGTTGCCCGTGATACGTACGGGGCAATGGGATCGGGTAAGGATGTTGTGATCCCCGGCAGGGGATTTGGCCTGCTGCACTGCCTGATATGCCGCCTGCCCACTCAGTGGCTGATGAGGATATCACGATCACAATTGAAAGAGGTCAGGGAGACTGAATTTAAACGTATGTTCAGGTCTTCTGTCGACAAACGAATGTAAGTACTGATATGGAAAGGTGATAAAATGGACATTGTGTGCAAGGATGAGAAAAGCTGTGATATTTGTGGAATAAAGGCCGGTCAGAACTCCAGTGTTCTTGTCCCGGCGGCAGACAACAGGACCGATTGTCTGGTGTGCAAGGTCGAGGTCGAATATCTGGATGAAGCCATAAACGGAAGATGTTATTATTGCGAAGCCGAAGAGGAAACATATTTTGTCTGCAGGAACGGTCATTACGTCTGCAATAAATGCCATTCAAGAGAAGCACTGGCAGTGATCGAAAATATCTGCCTGAGCACCGATGAGGACAACCCGCTGATTATAGCGGAAAGGATCATGCAGCATCCTGCTATCCATATGCACGGCCCGGAGCATCACGCTCTCGTACCTGCCGTCCTGGTGGCAGCCTACAAGAACCACAGGGGACTGAAAAAGGAAACTGCAGTCCTGGAGGCCATCAAACGCGGAAAGACCGTACCGGGAGGCTACTGCGGACTCTACGGAGCCTGCGGCGCAGGGATCGGAGTGGGCATCGCCACCAGTGTCCTGCTGAAAGCCACACCCCTGACACCGTCCGAGCGTTCCGATGCCAACCTCGCAACCTCAAGAGCCCTGATATCAATTGCAGATGCAGGCGGAGCCAGGTGCTGCAAAAAGGCGACCCGCATAGCACTGGAAGACGGGATGAAGTTCCTGTCAGAGAGGTTTGACCTTGACTGGTATGAAAAAACGGACTTCTCTGTCCGGTGTGAATATACTCAGTATAACAGGGAATGCGATGCAAGGTGCAGGTACAGGAGTGATGGCTGACTCCTGTTTTCTTTTCTTGTGCTGTCTTTAAATCGATGGAATGAAAAAATAGTAAAATCTTGATAGAATAAACGCAGTTCTTTGGTTCAAATCATACCAATAGCACGGCCATCTGGGGATATAGTTATCTCTGATTTTTGTACGTTAAATCTTTAACATACAAAATCTACTAAAAATAAATATAGAAATATTTTTAATTGATACTGTAATTTCATTGTGTATGTTGTTCAATAAAAATTTAGACCAGATTCAATTTGAAGATGTTGAGGGTCTTAAGGATAATCAAATCGAAGAATCTGAAATTTTAGACTATAAAAGTGAATATTCTGAAACAAGAGATCATGAAAATAACATTTTGAAAGAAATCACAGCTTTTTCAAATTCGAGCGGGGGCTTCTTAGTTTATGGTATCACTGAAAATGGACGAGGCGGTCATCCTGAGCTAATTCAAGGAATTGATAGTAGTATTAATCTTGAGAGGTTAGAGCAACTTATTATTAGCAACATACGACCAAGAATTTCTGTGAAATTCAGAAAAATACCAATCCCAGAATCAGATAGATGTATTTTAATAGTCTTTATACCCGAAGGGCATAATCAACCTTACTATAACAATCGTGCAAGCAAGTATTATAAACGGTATAATTTTGAAGCGAAGGAAATGGATGAGCACGAAATTGAGGCGTTATATCAAAAACGGTTTTTTGGTGTTAGTCAATTCAATCGATACATCGATGAAATTATTAATTATAAAAAGAGCAAATTTCCCATTGAAGATTTGCCTAAGATTATCGATGGGCATATTATAATAGCACCTATTAAATTTGAAGATGAAGTATTTAGTTCATCAGATGGAAAACAACTAAGAAATGAGATTGGAAGTTTAACATTCAATTCATTTGGACTTTCTGATAGCTACCTGAATGGAATAGGTTCTCCGTCTAAATATGGAATTAATTGGAGTTATGAAGATTTGTATACTAGTGTGGAGGTACATCGAAACGCAACTGTGCATGCCTCAAAAGACTATGGAACATTTTATGAAGAAACAAACATTAACAAATTTTGGGATATTGCATTTGGTGCGAATTTGTTACAAACAATAAAATTAGGATATTTTTTGTATAATAAATACAATTATTATGGAAAAGTTAAGATTATTGCAACTGTATCTAATTGTCGCGATTCAATGTTAGATAGGAGAATTGGATTTTCAAGAAATAAATGTGAATCTGATGAAATATATGTTGAAAGAGAATGGAATTCATGGAGCTTGGAACAGGATTCATTTAACATTGGGAAAAGTATAATGGATGAAATCTACAATTATTTTGGTTTATGGGAATGCGGTGATTTTTCAGTTGATGGTGAGAATATAGTAGGATATGGAATATAACCTCCTATTTTGACCCAAAAACTTTCATAGTTCTCCTTAAATTTCTATGTTTAAAATTCAAATCCCCTTCCTTTGCTTTTTTCTTCAAATAGGCCAAAGCACTTCTATGCTTTATTCCAAGTTCTTGTGCTTTTTCTGGTGTGAGATTAAGGATGAAATCATAAACTGCTTTTTCATTGATGAACTCCTGAGCCTTCTTTACATCAAGAGCCTGCTCATCAATATTATTGACTTCCTTGTCCGATATAGATAACAGAATCAGCATGTGCATGCTTTTTCTCAAGTACTCCAGTATCACCGCCAAACTTTGATTCAGGATGATTGGCATATTCCATTATTGTCCTGCTCACTTGTTTGAAGTAATGAGGCCCTTGCTTATTTTAAAACCCAAGTTTGACAGTTTTCACTCCTTGATGAAGAGAATGTCTTCTCTTTCAAC
>JAWSUM010000154.1:0-4887 GCA_033549165.1 Methanolobus sp. | reverse complement strand
TCCGCAGGCTCGCACACCATTGAGGTCACGGTGAGCGATGGTGTGAATACCGTCACCAGCTCCCATACCATTTCGGTGACCGAACTGCACCCTAGATGGGATGTAAATGAGGATGGAATTGTAGATGTTCAGGACATCAGTCTGATATGTCAGAATAGTGATTCAACATTTACAACCGCCCTTCCAAGAGAAGATGTCAACCAGGATGGGACCGTGGATCTCCAGGATGTTTCTATCGTGGTAAGTCACTTCGGCGAAACTGTGAATTGAGGCGCATATCTTGCGCCATTTTTATTCTTTTTTATTAATATATATTTACCCTAAAGGTAATATAACAAATGGTTTATAGCTTCAAATGCTTATCATTTAACATGCCATACCTGGGTGCATATACTGTGTTCTTTGTATTTTGCATCAGTGCGGTTATAATCTATGCAATCCGTGGAGCTCTCTTTCACAAAGGACTTTCACATAAGAATTACATACACATTCTATTGCTGCTGTTTGTAGTGGGAACCAGTGCACTGTTGCCGGATATTATAGCTGTGTACCGTAGCTTAACAGGTAGTTCTATGGAACACTATACTACGGATCCCGTATCAATGCATTCCATTTCTCCGTCGATGCCGAGCATATTTGTAGCCACAGATGGAAGTGGTGACTACAATTGCGACGGGACAGCTGACCAGGTGGAAATTAATGCAGCGTTACAATACGCAAAGAACAATAATTTCGATACAGTATACCTGAAATCGGGAACTTATACTATAGACGATAGTATTGAAGTTCCTGATAACATGATATTGACAGGCGATTCAGATACAACTGTGAAACTGGTTGCAGATTGGGACGTTACACGTTCTGATATGTTCACACCAATGATCACAGGAACAAACGCAGTCAGTGAAAACTTCAAAAAGGGTTCAAACATTACAATTAGCGGATTCACATTAGATGGTAATAAATATAATCAAAGTGTGATATCATCAATGAAAGAAATTGATTCCTTTCCAGGAATTCAATTTTATTATTCTGATTACATCACAATCAAAGACATGGTAATTAAAGAAATACCGGGAGATGGTGTTAGACTTTACAATGGAAAAAGCTACCATCGGATCTTAAATAACACGATTCATGACACAGGTCATGATGACATTTTCATAAAATATGGAAATTATGATGTTATTGATGGGAACACACTTTCCCGTGTTGCGCACGATTGTGGGATCAGGCTTGACGATTCTGCAAATACGATGGTTACAAACAACACCATATGGACAGACAAAGATGCACTTTACGGACGTTCTGGCATATATTTATTGAAACATGGTGATGACTATGATTCATATAATATTACAATTGCATACAATACGATATATGACACCCGGGAAATGGGTATTGTATTAGTTATGTATGCGGATGATATGCCAGTCACAAGTGCAAGAGACGTACATATACATCACAATACAATCTATGGTGCAGGTACTAATTACAGAACAGGACATCCATATGGTGGCGGCATCTGGTTAGACGGATGGAGCAATACGATCATTGAAAATAATGTAATCGACGGCAATATGGGAGACGGTATTGCATATGGTCAAAGACTCTCCGGCCATAATGATACCGCTATCTATACAACATATGTAAGGAATAACATCATCATCAATACCGTCGATTCTCCAGTTCTGACCGGCGATGGTTATGGCATCAACAACCGTCTTGGCGAAAATTATAATTTTGTTCTGGAAAACAACGTTGTCTGGAGCAATGAAAATGGGAACTATAATAATGTCAGTTCACATGATACTGACCTGAATGTAAACCCACTATTCGCAGATCCATGGAACTATATAAACCACAAGAGATTCCTATGGTGGCGACATTTGGCTGGATGAATGACTGCGTATTTGATACTGTAACAAGTAACTCATCATTTAGGACATCCAATGTCTGATTGTGTCACTTTTTTATTCGTCTTTATTAATATATATTTGTCTTATGGATAATATGACAAATGGTTTATAGATTCAAGTGCCTATCTTTTACCATGCCATACCCGATTGCACATGTCATGTTCTTTGTGCTTTGCATTAGTGCAGTTATGATCTATGCGATCCTTACAGCTTTCTTTCGCAAAGAACTTACACATAAGAATTACATGAATATCCTGTTACTGCTGTTTGTAGCAGGGGGTGGTGCGCTGTTGCCGGACATCATGGCGGCGTACGGCATCTTAACAGGCGGTTCTATGCAACACTGTACCATTGGTCCGGTCTCAACACATTCTCTTCTGTTCAGTTCCTCTGCAATTCTATTTGGAATGTTTGTTGGATATGTGGCGTACAGGGATTCCGGTAAGGCAGTATATATGGGCATATTTGCCGGAGCTGCGTTCCTTTCACATCTATTGCTGGACGATCTCGCAAGATATGAAATGGACTATTTTTATCCATTCTACAGACCCATCAGTATATTCTCATATCTGGATGCGGAAGTTGCCAGGACTGATTTCCTTCATTATGAACTTGTATCCTATGCAGTGGTGTTATCTATCTTTTTTGTAATAATGATAGCATTGTTTGCATTGAGCCATCTTGGTTTTGAGTTCAGGTACAAGTCAGATAAGTGATATTGCCTGCACTTGTGTCAGAAATATTGGATTATATCGAGATCATCAAATTAGAATGAGAAATTATGACCTGATCTGATAGGCTCAAATATGAAAAAAGGTTTTTGGACTGAAAACCATCTCAGTTGAAAATGAGTTTTCTGACAGCCATTTAGCCGCCTTAGTAGTCAGTTTGAATCTGAATGGAAGCCACTGTTGTCATTAAAGGCGTTTCTTGATTTTCTTGACTGGCTTTTTATAACCAACATGTATTACTTAACAAGCATTTAATAGGATGGATTCATAAATCATATTAAGTGTAAACCATGCTGGTAAGTACAATAGCATCAACTCCTCCAACTAATATATACCCAGGATTCACCGAACTCGTGTTAACGACTACACAGGTTGGTCTTCCCGATTATGGGGTTTTGGTCGTCATTACACTTATCCTGCTACTCTCTGCAAAAGAAGTACTATCAGCATCTGCAAAGTGGAGTAAGGAACTTGACTGTTCCCTTAACATGTCCATTGTACCTTTGATTATTGTCTTTGTGGCAATCATTTTGTTTAAGCTGTCAAAGATTATCTGAGCCTATCCAGTTAGATTGGTCCTTCAATCTTTGTATCACATGAGCCTGATTACAGCAGCATATGTGCGGCGAGATAAAATTAGGTACAGATGAATGACTGATAGAAACAAAGTGTATTTGTCCCATCAAGTTGAAATCTTCCGAAAGAAACCTCCATCCTGCTTTGTAACAGGAACCTGAAAACAAACAGATAAGCAGATCTGAACTGTTGTCCTGAATTGATTTCAATCGACATTACCTGCCTCCATAACATTTATCCATAGGCGAAGGTCCCTATATGGTTCTGCCATATTATCCTCTCTGTAAAGCAGGTACTGCAGTTTCATGTCACTGCCCGTATCATGAGGTACTAGCGATAGTGGGTGCTCCCACGTTTCGTTATGTTCAAGAGAGATATGCTGAAAAGAGCCTGGCACATCCATTGAATCATTGTCAAGGCGCACCTCAAGAGAATAGTTCACCATAGAATGTTCGTTATTGACAATACCAACTATGACATCAACACTGTCTCCGGATTCCAGTTGTGTGCTATAGTTATCTGCCATGCCTTCAGGCCCGAGTATATAGAACTCCGTGAATTTCTCCTCCTGTTCGAAAGTGGTCACCGCATAAACGAGAGTCGGCACCGAAATCAGAACTATCACTACCAGAACAATAGAGAGCATACGATCAAACCGGGCTTCCTCTCCTGTAAACATTTCATTCTTAAAGGATATGTACATTCCTCTGAAAGGAACTGTAAAGGCAGTGTCACCCAAGGCTCTTCTTCTGTAGATGGCAATCAGTACCATTGCCAGTGTGAAAACAGTAAGTGATACAAGTACAGGTAACAGCCTTATTCCCCAAAGAGTATAGTTCAATAGAAACCCGATAAGAGGAACTACTACGATACTCAGGCCAAAACTGAGTGCAATACGTTCTATTCCATCCAGATCATCCATTCCGGGAAACAAAGCTGCAGTAAGAGCATAACCTGGAAGGAAAAGCAACATTGGAATCCCAAGTGCCATGCGAACAGGGCTATCGTCCAAAGGTGGCAGAAGAATGAAAAACGCCGTGAGTAGCACCAAGACTATAACGACTTTGAGGTCTGTATTAAGAGGCATCTGATTATTTATTGGAATAACATATTGATAAGTATTGGGAAAAATGATCAATAGTATTGAACTGGACCCATATCCTTGCAACCAACAAAAGATTTAAACTACAACCCGGCAATTAAGCAGTCAGATGAAAGAGATTGAACTTAAGGATCCATACACTATTCCATATAAAGGAATATATGCCGTATGCGATAAAAACAATGAAAATGCAGAGATAATCGAACATACGAACTGCTATGGCGGTGCAGCCTGGTCCAAGTTCCATTATTCACATTCACCTCTTATCCTTAAGACAAGGTCCATTGGGAACATGATACGCTACCTTGTGAAGACCGGCACATCTGCCCTTGAACTGAAACCTTCCAGATCAGCTGCAGGCATAGAGGCAGTTGTTGTCAGTGATGATGAAGTCCATATAACCTATGCAGGGCTTGGTGGCGGGGGGGTCGGTGCGACAAAGTGCCGGGCTTTTGCCGAAGGCGTGCTGCGTTACGAATGCACCGAATCCGGCGGAGGACGTGCCGCAAAGGGCACGATCGTTGTTCCTAGAAGGGAAAGGGTGCTTATCGGCATCGAC
>JAWSUM010000153.1:0-4935 GCA_033549165.1 Methanolobus sp. | reverse complement strand
CACCTTCCACAGGCGGTACGCTGTGGTTCATCTTGAGGACAAGGAACAGCTTCTTTCCCTGGTGCAGCCAGCCTGAACCAACAGGCTTGTCTTTGTGGTACAAAACATAACCTGGCTTCCTGTCGCCTGCATGTGTGTGCCCTGTCAGATCTTCTGGAAGTGCGCGCCCCTTACCTGGAAAGACCATCATTGTTTCACCTTTTGCGATAACCTTCTCAGGCAGGAGATGGATAGTCATCTTCTTTTCACCGCCTTTAAGTGTCACTGTATCGCAGAAACCTACACCAAGGTTTTTCAGACCGCCATTCTGTCCTTTTGGAGAAGGACTTCTCAGCACTACTGTGTTTGTATTCATAGTTCATACCTCCGTATGTTAACCAGAGCTGCCATTTTAAAGGATGGAAGCCCTCGTCCGTCAGGGCTTCCTGATTGCTCGCTCTCAGTGCCCGATAGCCAACAATATGTGAAAATATTGCAAACCCACTACTCCATAAGACGTTCATTATTATGTTAGCAGGAGGAAAAATATGATTCGTAAAGAAACAAATAATGAAATAAATGATGAGAATGAGCTGCTGGAATTTTTTACAATTGAGCCTGACAGTTTAACACGGCCCGGTTGGAAATATTTCCTTGATGACCAGGCATACACATAAAAAAAAAGTGACATTTAAGTCACTTCTTTTCGAATTGCTTAAACCGGTACTTTATTGCATTGTAACCTCGATTGAACTTTTTACTGCATTCTGCAATACTGGTTCCTTTTTGGAATTCTTCTTTCAGTTCTGCAAGTTCAGTTTCAGTAAAATTAACCCTTGGCTTTTCATTACCGGGATCAACAACATTTCTCACAGTGGTTGCACTGCGCTGAGACAACTTCCCGATTTCAGTTACACCCTTGCCGCTGTTGTACAATTCTTTCATGTACTCGGCTTCACTCTCAGAGACAAGTATGTGTGTTCTTTCTGTAAGATTCTTGTTAGTTCTTTTAACAATTATCTTTCTGATGCTTCTTGGATTTCTATCAAAGAACCTGCCTATCGCACTTACGGTTTCACCACGTTTATGCAATTGAAACATTGTAGCAAGCTGTTCTTTTGTGAAAGATGATTTTGGGAAGATAACAGGATTAACTTCTCTGGTAACATCTTTTGTAAGGCGATAGATTGTAGAATCATGGACTTTAAAATAGTCTTTCAGTTCTCTGGTAGATGCACCCCTGACATACCTTCTGATAAGTTCTTTTTGTTGTTCTGTTGATAGGTAGGTATAATTTTTTATACACGGTCTGTCAACACCCATTACCTTGCAGGCATGCATAAGTAACCTATATTGGCTTTCTGCACCGTGTTGCCTGAGTATGTACTTTAAGCGATCTCCGCCATGGAGAGTAATTGCTGTTATGGTCTTAATCTGGTGAGGATACAATCCCTGCTTTTTAACCAATTGGGCTGATTGTTCCCATTGATTCTTACCTGGCCTGAAATCAGGTTCTTCATATATCGGTTCTGGATAGCTTACGCTCTTGTGTATGTTCATTCTTGAAACCTCCTTAACGTAGGAAACCCATGCAACTAATTAAAAAAGTGCAGGGCATCACACATGATTGCCCTGCTGTTTTGGAGGATTGCCAGTAGTATGGAGGGGATAGTTTAGGGATAAAAATAGTAGAGTAGTTTTAGCGTGTATCTGGGATGTCAAACGTGTCGCTTGTATTGCTTATCGAGGTCGAGAAATCAAGTAAGTACTTAGTATCAATTTATTGAATAGGTTCCGCCATCCAGACAAGTTTGTACATAACACACACATCATCGCTGTATTTGATGTAGTAATCTTATCAGCGTGTGTCACTTGTCTTATTGTTTAATTGTCTTGCAATTCTATGTTTTTGGAGAGATTTTTTTAAAGATTGCGAAACTGGTTGTTGGTGTGTGCCTTTATCCGGCGGTGTGGGAGAAGGCGATTTTAGACCGTAGTTGACACATGACAAATGTATTCGCTCTTTGCAGTTATGTTTCAGGCTGGCAGAAAAATTAACAAATAATATCATAAAGTTGCAACTGTTTATAAATATTCTGGCAGCTATTTCACTTTGATAAAATCAAGCATCAACCTCAAATCTTTCACGACTGGCTCGAAATCAGGAAGGCTCTTTGTAAGTCTTGAAAGGGCGATAGTCCAGAACTTTTTTGCCTCTGATAGCCTGTTTTCATCAAAAATCAGATCAGGGTTGAACTCGATTCCTGTGATCTGGCATTTCAGGATGAAAAGGTCTCTGATATTATCAGGGTTAAACTCTTTTTCTTTCATAAGCCTCCAGACATCGTAATAATCTCGCGCCTTTCCTCTCTGAAGGATGCTGCGCAGCTTTTCCACAAGGATCTCGTTTGGTGAATATACAAGAACTTCAAATTCCGGAATATCCTCATACTCAGGCTTCACTTTTATCCGCATGGGCTTTTCAATCATTTTTTCTTTCAGGGAGATGTCATGAGCGATTTTATTCTTGAATCCAATAGGACCCAGGAACTGGACATCAGCAAAAATAGCATACTCTCCTGCGTTAAAAGAAGTGAACGAATAAATGATGCTGCTTTTCTTGTTAACAGATGAGAAAACCTGCTCAAAACTCTGTTTTAACTCTAAAGGATCAACTTCTTGCATGATAGTGAAGTCCATATCCTCAGAAAGACGCCATTCAGGATAGTAGATTTTGCGTATCGCTGTCCCTCCTTTAAAGATCAGGATATCCCTTAGCTTTGAGTCTTCCTGGTAAATACCGCTGAGCAGCCAGGTCAGGGCGTAATCTTTTTCCAGGGTAGCCACGTTGAAACCTGTCTTCTTTGCTCGCCTTCTTAAATCATTTTCATCCATTTTTAATACTCCATCCAGCCTGTCAGTTCATCTTTTGTTCGATTTATTATGAGTCCGTATTTTTTTGAGTATTCTATAACTTTTTTGGGTCCAAGAGGATCAAGCCACATATATCCTTTTGATCTGGTGGAAGCGATCTGGGAACTTATTTCCTCTGCCAGCCCCAGTAATTCCAGTGCATAACCTATTCTTCTGGTAACCACGCTAACCTCCACCCGTTTTGAATACTCAAGCAGCTTAACAAAATCCAGTTCCTTTCTGGATTTCCATATCCCTTTTATAGCTTCATCCAGACCGCCGCAGTATTTTGGATACAACATGCAGTCAACGATAGTTTTCTCTCTTGAAGATATATTGAATGTACCCCTTGCTGCTTTTTCTTCTACAAATCCAAAAAATCTTTTTTTCGACAAACTGATAAATTCGAATCGTGTTTCTCCATAATCTAAATCTTTTTTCCTCTGTGTTGTTGTAACGAAAACAACATTGGGAACCTGTTCTGTCATGCCCCAATAGTTAAGTGCTGTCCAGAAACCGATGTAATAAACATCTATGATATTTGGAACGATCAGATAGGGGATCTCAGACCAGGATCCCTCATAACCTGCCCTTGCCGGTATCAGGAGGTATTTTCCCTTTTCGATCTCTTCGATCCTTCCCTTTTTCTTTAAGCGGTAAACCACATTCCATACTGAGGGGATGGATGTCTTGAGAATTCTCTTTGCATCTTTTATTGAGAAGACTGATATTCCTTCCTCTTCTAAAGTGAATAGCAGTCTTAACTCGTTTGATCCTAATCTTATTTTTCTTGTAATCATACTCTTTTTAAGTGAGAGTATGATTACACAAATATTAATAATTTTCTATTACCTGCAAATGTATCTTTTCCCAAAATAATATCCCTATAAAGAAAACTATTAGAGCAATCATCGTATTTCAAATCATATGCTTATCGGCCTGATCTCTGATGTTCATTCCAATGCGGTCGCGCTGGAAGCTGTGCTTTTGGAAATGGATGAGATGGGAGTAAAGACAATACTGCATGCAGGTGACACCGTTGGATACAATCCTTATCCAGATGAAACTATCGAGCTATTTAAAAAGAAAAAGATCATCTCAATTCTTGGAAACCACGACAGGGCGTTCATGACAGGTGATACTTCTGATTTAAATTCTTATGCTGCAGCAGCAATGGAATGGACAAGAAATGTTGCATCCCGGGATAGTTTTGACTATATTCTGGGGCTTAAGGATGCAGTGACTATAGATGCAAAAGGTGAACGGATAGTCATGTTCCATGAAAGCCCAAAAAATTTTCAAGATTATATTTTTCCAGACGAGGCTACGCCAGATCTTCTTTCAAATATCAATGGTAATGTCCTTGTTCTTGGCCATACCCATATACCATTCATAATGGATTCAGAAAAAGGTATTGTGGTTAATCCTGGTTCAGTCGGGCAGCCAAGGGATGGAAACCCTGATGCTTCATTCGCTGTTCTTGATACAGTTACACGGGAGATAGAACATAAAAGGACAAAATATGATATTGAAAAAGTGATAAGAGACATGCTGACAGCAAATCTTCCAGAGGCACTGGCTTATAGATTGAGAGCCGGACGATAGTAAAAATAAGAATTTAATGATTGATACATATGACCTACCTGATATTTGACACCGAAACAACCGGATTACCCAGGAATTGGAAAGCTCCTGTAACAGATCTAAATAATTGGCCTCGATTAGTTCAAATCGCATGGATGCAATGCGATAATTCAGGAAAAATTCTATCAAGTTCTGATTATATTGTTAAACCTCGAAACTTCATTATTCCTGAAGATGCGGTAAAAATACATGGAATTACAACCGAAATGGCAAAGAATGAAGGGGTTGCCTTAAATATTGTTCTTAAAGAATTCTCAACGGCAATCAGCCGATCAAGTATTCTGATAGCTCACAATATGGCTTTTGATGAAAAAGTTGTTGGAGCTGAATTATTACGAAAAAAAATCTGAAGATTCCCGTTGAAAATTGACCCTTTTTTCCCACCAATTTTGACCCACC
>JAWSUM010000152.1:0-5050 GCA_033549165.1 Methanolobus sp. | reverse complement strand
ACATCATGAAGGTACAGGAGATAATACGCCTTCCTGAAATAACAAGGATACCTAAATCCCCCGATTACATCAAGGGTGTTATCAACCTGCGCGGGAAAATAATTGTCGTGATGGACCTGGATAAAAGATTTGGCATGAAGACAAAGGAGATGACCGATGACTCAAGGATCATAGTTGTGGATATAGAAGGAACTATAATCGGAATGGTCGTTGACTCTGTCAGTGAAGTGATCAGACTGCTTGCCGCAAATGTGGACCCCACACCTGAAATAATAACACATAAGATAAATGCGGATTACCTTAAAGGTGTAGGAAAAATGGACGACAGGTTGCTTATCCTTCTGAATCTTGAGAATATCATAAACGAGACTGCAGCTTAAGATGATATTTCAGGAAACTCTTTTTCTCAGGCAGGATACACAAATTAGCAGGCAACTCAGTGATCATTGCAATCATTATGCTTTTTATCAGGTCTGATCAATGATCTGACCTGGTAAAGTGTTTTTACTTCTTTTTTGCAGATAGAATACCAGGATATTTACATTCAACAAAACATGAGGATCTCATATGAGGAAGAACATAATTATTTTTGCGATCTGTTTATCGGTCTTATTTACAATGGCCACGGGATGTATTGGTGGAACAGGTTCAGCTGACAATCCGGAAAGTATCAGTGACCAACAAACAGAGGATACTGTGCCGACCCTTTATAGCTCGAATGACATCCTGTACCAGGTATCTACTATCAATGCCTTACTTGAAGGTGTCTACGACGGTGAAATAGATTATGGCACGCTTAAACAGCACGGCGATTTCGGGATTGGTACCTTTTCCGGTCTTGACGGTGAGATGATAGAACTGGATGGTATTGTATATCAGATAAAGGATGACGGCATTGCCTACCCTGTGGATGACTCCGTAACCACTCCTTTTGCCGGTGTGACCTTTTTTGAAGCGGATACAGAGGAACTTATCACTGAACCAATGAACATGACTCAGACGGAAGAGTATCTTGCAGATCTGATGCCTAATAAGAATATTATGTATGCCATCAAGATCAACGGGACATTCGAGTATGTCAGGACAAGAAGTGTTCCAAAGCAGGAAAAACCCTATCCTAAACTTGTGGAGGTCACAAAGAACCAGCCTACCTTCGAACTGGAGCAGGTCAACGGAACGATAGTAGGTTACTGGTTACCGTCATATATTGACGGAATAAACGTACCCGGATACCATCTTCATTTCATAACCGAAGACAGGACCGCAGGTGGACATGTGCTCGAGTTCGATCTGACCGAGGCAACGGTCGAGATCGACAATACCTATGGGTTCTTTATGGACCTGCCTGAGAGCAACGATTTCCTGGATGCTGACCTTTCAAAGGATACAGGATCGGAAATTGAACAGGTTGAGAAATAATGAAAACATAATGTCTGTAGGTTTTCTACAACAAAGTTAATGCAAGGTCGCAGGGACACCAGGGAGAAAATATCCCTGCTCCTTCGATCTGAAACCCGTATTCTTTTTTATCGGTTGACCAAGTGAAATTTCAGGACTACTGGTCAACAGCGGGAAGTGTCACATGTACTTTCGTACCGACACCTTCCTCACTTTCGATCCATATTTTTCCGCCATGGTCCTCTATGATGACCTTAGAGATGTAGAGGCCAAGCCCATTACCACCGTAATTCCTCGTGGATGAACTGTCTATCTGGTAGAATTTCTGGAAAAGATGAGGCAGGTCGTCTTCGGCTATCCCGATACCATTATCTTCCACAATTGCATGCACATTCCCGTTCTCTTTGAAAGTTTCCAGCTTAATTGTCCCTTCCCGGGGAGTGAACTTTATTGCATTATCGATCAGATTGACAAAGACCCTTGGCAGATAATCGGCATCTGCTTTTGTGAAAATGACTTCTGATGGCGGATCGAAGTTCAGAGAGATACTTTTTTCCTTTGCGTGTTCAGACATCTCCCCAACTGCAGACATAACGGGATCTGACACAAGAATCTTTTCAAAATTATATTTGACCCTTCCACCCTGGGAAGTACTGGCAAACAGGAGCGAATCAAGCAGGCTATGCAGACGTTTGGACTTGTTGACAACCTTATTCACAGCCTTTTCCTGCTCTGTGTTCAACGGGCCGAACGTGCCTTCCTGGAGCAATTCACTGTAGCCCCTGATAGTTGTGAGAGGTGTATTGAGTTCATGCCTTAAGTTTGAAAGGAACTCATCCTTGAGCTTATCAAGAGACTGGAGTTCTTCATATGCTTTGGCAAGTTCTTCCGTTGATCTTTGAAGGGCGGTTTCCGTCCTTTTACGTTCTGTGATATCACGGATATGTTCTACTGCCATTACTATATCATTATTCCTGCCAAACACCGGAAACACACGGTATTCCCTGGTCTTCCCGTCAACAGGACTTGTATATTCCGTTTCGGCAACGTCTCCACTGGAAAATACCTCCTTTACGTGACAGGGGTCACACGGTTCATCCCGGTGCATGAAACATTCATAACAATGCGGATGGAACTTTCTTTCTTCCGGAGTTACAAGCTTCTCACTTTTCCAGTTACTTGTTACTACATTCAATTCCCTGTCCACCACGACAATGAGGTCCTGCAATGCATTGAAAGTGCTGGTAAGTAATTCTTTTTGCTGCTGCAAAGCATCTTCGGATTGCTTACTCTCAGTGATATCGGCAATAAGGCAGACACCGCCTTCAAGGGTGGTTCTGGATGACCTGTGAGGAACATAATATGATCTGAGATGTACGGGCTTGCCGGCTATGCGGGCGGAGTATTCTGTCTCGTAATATGGCATGATCTCCTGGTCGGACCTGAAGAGCACTTTTTCCAGCCTCTGGTCATTCACAAAATCAGTTATTTCTGCTCCGATGACATCCTCACGAGGTAAGCCGAATATTTTCAAAAAGCTTCTGTTGCAATGTGTTATGACCCCATTCTTGTCGATAAAGATACCAAGCGGAGATGATTCAAAAATAACCCTGTATCTCTTCTCGGACTCGAGCAAGGCTTCTTCAACATTCCTTCTCTCAAGCACTTTTCCAAGACGGGATATGATAACATCCATGAGTTTTTCCTCTTCTTCAAGGAATGGCCCCAGATCACAGATAGGATGATCTTCCAGATAGATAACCTCCAGACATCCCCGAATCTTCCCATGTACATTGATAGCGATAGACATCTTCCATGGAGTATCAACATAGTTTGCGGTCTGATAAGTTTCATCATCAAGTGTGATGCGTGCTGCTGCGACCTCAGAAAAACTACATGCTGAAGGGATACGATTAACGATTCCCTTGAGCAATGATTTCAGAGGGATATGCATATCAAAAAGGTCTGATATGCTATAGATACACTCTAATTCTTTCTCCCTTTTTTTAAGCAACGCCACTTCTTCATTGTTTATGAAAGACACCTATGTGATTTTTATAATGATTATATTTATATTTTAGTTATTAATAGATTTCGTTCCTGTTAAACTTTTCAGGAAAAAGAGGGGACCACCATTTTAAATGAGTATATGCACAGGGGGGAAGATATTTATGGAATCACATATTGAAATATGTCCATATCTCAGGTGAAATAATGTACTCTGACAGGATAAATGCACTACCCCCGTACTTGTTTGCGACCATCGATGAAGCAAAGGCAAAAATGAGAGCCAAAGGTGTGGATGTGATAGACCTGGGAGTAGGAGACCCTGACCAGCCAACGCCCGCGCATATCGTTGATTCCATGTGCCAGGCAGTTCGTAACCCTGCCACACACAGGTACCCTTCCTATACGGGCATGCTTGCTTTCAGGAAAGCTGCTACCGACTGGTGCAGAGAAAGCAGAGGACTGGATATCGACCCTGCTTCCGAAACACTCACACTTATCGGCTCCAAGGAGGGAGTTGCTCATATACCCCTTGCGTTCATCAATCCGGGAGATGTGACCCTCTGTCCGGATCCTGCATACCCGGTCTATAAGATCGGAACACAATTCGCAGGCGGAGAAGCTCATATTATGCCACTTCTCGAAGAGAACGGGTTCCTTCCCGACCTTGATGCGATACCAAAGGATGTACTCAGCAGATCGAAGCTGATGTTCATCAACTATCCCAACAATCCTACATCTGCAACAGCCGATACAAAGTTCTTCGAAGAGGTTGTTCAGTTCGCCCGTGATAACAACGTCATAGTGGTACACGATAATGCCTACTCGGAGATGGCCTATGACGGCTACAAGGCACCGAGTTTCCTAAGCGTCGACGGAGCAAAGGAGGTAGGCATCGAGCTATTCTCCCTCTCCAAGACCTATAACATGACGGGATGGCGTCTGGGGTTTGCCGTAGGTAACAAGGACATCATTTCCGGTTTCGGTAAAGTGAAGTCCAATATAGATTCAGGAGCTTTCGATGCGATCCAGATGGCAGGGATCACAGCTCTCTCCGGCTCCCAGCAGTGTGTTGCTGACATGAACAACATATACGCCGAAAGAAGGAACGTACTCCTTAAAGGCCTTCATGAGATGGGGATTGATGTAAAACCACCCAAAGCTACATTCTACATATGGGCACCTGTTCCAGGCGGATACGACGCCATTGGTTTCTCCAAGCTCCTCCTGGAAAACGCAGGTATTGTAGCAACACCAGGCGTCGGCTTCGGCAAATACGGCGAGGGATACATACGTTTTGCATTGACACAGAACGTAGAAAGGCTATCCGAAGCTGTTGACAGGATGTCAAAGCTTAATCTCTGAAGCTGATAGATCCGGGCCTCCGGAATTCCTTTTTTTAAGACAGTGAATATTAGAATTTATCACTAAGAGATATCTACCTTTTATCCCCAATGATTCTTTTTTGAAATTGTAAATCAATTACAGTGTTCTCCTGAATTGTGATTCCATTTTACCAAATGAGAGTCACTTATAGAGAGCCAGCAAAGCAATACTTATAAATTTTAAGATTTAAATATATCTTGCTTTGGCTCTGTCGAAGTCCTGCGAATTACAATTTAAAAGTCAACATTATTAATTACAG
>JAWSUM010000151.1:0-5151 GCA_033549165.1 Methanolobus sp. | reverse complement strand
TTCACGCTTATATCTACGTAGTCATAGTATATAACTATATATGGTTACCAATGCCTCTATTATTTCTTTAGGACACAGGAAGAGAACTATCAAAGGCAAAGTTCTCAGTAAAATGATACAGGCATTTGATGAAGAACCGTATCATAACAGAGATCTGATTGAAACTATGTTCTTAACTCAAAAAAAGTGTGAAGAGAAAATCAAAGCAAGGAAGTACTGGAATCCGATAAACTTCCAGGAAATCTGACTGGAACTATTCGAATAAACTGAGTGCATCTCTCTCTACTTTATCAGCAAGTTCTTTTCTATGATCCGCCAGTTTTGTTTCCAACTCCTTGTCATTCACTGCCATTATCTGAACGGCGAGAATTCCTGCGTTGTCCCCTCTCCCAATCCCCACACAGGCAACTGGAATGCCTGGAGGCATCTGAACTATCGATAGCAGAGAATCATTTCCATCTAGCTCTGCATTCACAGGGACCCCGATAACCGGTTTTGTTGTGTGTGCTGCTACGACACCGGGAAGATGTGCTGCGAGCCCTGCGACAGCGATAAAGACTTTGACATCATTCTTATGAGCTTTTTCGATTATCTCAATTACCCTGCTGGGTGTTCTGTGTGCTGATGCGACTGTAATTTCATATTTGATACCGAATTTATCGAAAATATCTATCGTTTTTTTTGCTACATCTCTGTCTGATTTGCTTCCTAGTATTACTGTTACATCAGTCATTGATTCACCTTTTTATTCGATGATATGAAAGTATATGCAAATATATGATAATATATTTAAACATATGTGTGTTCCTATAAATCTGAACTTTTTATTTATCATAAATTATATCATAAACTCATATGTTGCAATAATTTTAAATAACTTGTCATAATCATTCATAACAGGCGTGATTCAAATATGACCTCAACGATTGGCTTTCCAAAAGTAATGTGTACGCAGCACCCGGATTCAGTGTCAAAGTATATCTCTACCCAGGAGGAGATTACCGAAGCCATTGAAGCTGTCACAAGATATGGCTGTGATGAATACATGCCTGACTATGAAGGGAAGACCACACCATATCATCAAAATGTCCAGATAGTATCGAAGATCATTGAAGAGACCGAATTTATTCCCGGCTGGGATGTATCCATCACTCCCAGAGCCCCAAGTGCAGTTCACGAAAACAGATTCAGACAACTTATGGTTATGATGTCTGTTGCTGAAGCAAATTACAACTCCTATGAATATTCAGATATTCAGGCAATTTCTGAGTTGGTACACCCCATGACAAGTACAATCAAGGAGATTCTAGATGCGCAGCAACATATGATAGACGTAAGTGAACTGGCCAAAAAGGAGTTTAATTTCGAAATGGAACCTCCGCATATAATACCTTTACTTGAAGATGTACCTGGTCTCCTGAATGCAAAAGATATCATTTCCCATACGATCCTTGGCTGCCAGGATCAGTTAAACGATACATTTGAAAAATACAGGATATTCATTGGAAAATCCGATTCTGCACTGACATTTGGTCATGTTGCAAGTACCCTCTCATGTAAATATGCCATAAGTACCCTGCATGAATTAGAAACAAGAATGGATACAAAGATAGGTATCATATTCGGAGGCGGCGCTCTTCCTTTTAGGGGACATGTGACCCTCGAAAATGCTGATAATTTTTTTGAGGAGTACCGGGGGATAGATACAATAACACTTCAGTCCGGATTAAGATACGACCACGAAAAGGGAGACGCAGAGACTTTAGTAAAACACGCCAAAAACAAACTGTCGAGATCTCCCGATGAGTTCTCTGATGATGAAAAAGAAGAGCTCATCAACCTCGTAGCAATATTCGGTGCTCGGTACAACAGAGCAATAAAAAGTATATCACCAGTTGTAAACAGTATATCTGATTTTCTGCCCCAGCAGCGTGATCGCCTTACACGTGGCGGGAAAACCGGATACTCGAGAGATGCGCCCGACATAACACAGATATCCGGTTCTTGTCGCAGTGACATAAAAAAAGAACTGGAATCCAGCATGCCGGTAAGAAACCTGGATCTACCAAGGGCAATAAAGTTTACAGGCGCATTATATTCAATAGGCTTACCTCCTGAGATCATCGGAACTGGATGTGCTATAGCAGATATAAGGGATAAAATGGGTGAAAATGCTTGTGAGCGATTGCTTACAAAGTATTTCCCTTCCCTTCGGTCTGATCTGAAATTTGCTTTTGATTATTTAAACATTAGTGCAGCATCTAAATTCCTTCCAAAGGATTTCATGGACTGTGTTTCTCAGGATGTCGATATTCTGAGAGAGACATTCGATCTGGACAACGAATGCGATCCATCCTATGAAATCCTGCTTGAGATGATGCCGGCGGGAGTGTTATTGGCAAATAGTAGTGCCTGTGATATGG
Organism: Methanolobus sp.; assembly: GCA_033549165.1. Classification (GTDB taxonomy): domain Archaea; phylum Halobacteriota; class Methanosarcinia; order Methanosarcinales; family Methanosarcinaceae; genus Methanolobus. The sequence continues at coordinate 2,728 of JAWSUM010000151.1, read as the reverse complement.
ATCAGGATTTATTACAGCTCATGCAGTCAACACTTTTCAAAATGGGAAAAATTCGAAAATCACTGGGATGATCATGAAAAAAGCAATACTGGTACTCGAAGACGGTACTACGATATTTGGAAAAGGTTTCGGAGCAGCAGGCGAGACATACGGGGAACTGGTGTTCAATACAGGTATGACAGGCTATGTGGAGTCACTTACCGATCCCTCTTATGCTGGACAGATACTCATGTCGACATATCCGCTGATCGGAAATTACGGAGTATGCAGCGAGGACTACGAGTCAGACAGCATAAAGGCAAGTGGTTTTGTTGTGAAAGAGCTCTGCAGAACCCCAAGTAACTGGAGGTCGCAGATGGACCTTGACACATTCATGGAACAGAATGGTGTCCCGGGAATGGAAGGAGTGGATACCAGAGAATTGACGAAAAGGATCCGTGAACATGGTACATTGAAATGCAGGATAGCTGTATACGAGAAAGATGAGCCTGATACCCATTCCATGGTACTGAGGACAATCTCCCAACCTGGGATATCGGAGTGCGAGGTCGTAGACCGGGTGTCCACCAGGACATACAAAAGGATCTATGGCGGACAAGGGCCTGAGATTGTGGTAATAGACTGCGGAATAAAGAACAGTATAATCGAACAACTCAGGGCAAGGAACGCAAACGTACTACTTGTTCCATTTAATTCCACTTCCAGTGACATACTGAATGCGGGACCTGACGCGGTCCTGATATCGAACGGACCAGGTGATCCCTCGACATTGAAGCATACTATAGCTACCGTGAAAGAATTAGCAGGGAAAGTGCCCGTCTTCGGGATATGTCTTGGACATCAGATCATATCTCTTGCACTGGGTGCAAAGACGTACAAATTAAAGTTCGGACATCGTGGCGCCAATCATCCTGTGGTCGACTGCGAGACAGGCCGGGTGTTCATCACGTCTCAAAACCATGGATTTGCAGTGGATAAAGATTCTCTTGGCGGGACGGGACTTGAGATTACAATGTTAAATCCTAACGATGGGACAGTAGAAGGTATCAGGCACATAAAACTCAATATCCATTCTGTTCAATTTCATCCGGAAGCCGGACCTGGTCCGCATGACACCTATGATTTCTTCGACAATATGATAGCAATGATAGACAGGAGTGTTAGCAGGCAATGCCAAAGAGAAATGATTTAAAGAGGATTATGATAATCGGTGCCGGTCCTATTGTGATCGGGCAGGCATGTGAATTCGATTATTCAGGAAGTCAGGCATGCAAGGCCCTAAAAGAAGAAGGCTATCAAGTGATATTGATTAACTCCAATCCTGCAACTATCATGACGGACCCTGAACTCTCAGACCGTACTTATATTGAGCCACTGACTTTCGAGATACTTACAAAGATCATCGAAAAAGAAAAACCCTGTGCAATACTGCCGACTCTTGGAGGGCAGACAGCTTTGAACCTTGTATCTGAGCTCGCAGAAGCCGGTATACTCGAAAGGCATTGTGTTGAACTAATAGGGGCAAATCTCGATGCAATTAAAAAGGCAGAGGATAGGCTGAAATTCAAGGAAGCTCTGCAAAAAATAGGAATTCCGGTTCCAAAAAGTGCAATTGCTTCCAGTGTTGAAAATACAATCTCGATCGCAGAAGAACTTGGTTATCCGGTAGTCATCAGGCCTGCATATACTCTGGGAGGTGCAGGAGGTGGAATAGCATACAATCAGGAAGAATTGAAAAGCATTGCAGAGCTTGGGATAAAATACAGCAGGATCAACCAGGTACTTATTGAAGAATCGGTTCTGGGCTGGAAGGAGTACGAACTCGAAGTTATGCGGGATGGTGCGGATAATGTGGTCATAATATGCAGCATTGAGAATATGGACCCGATGGGGGTACATACAGGCGACAGCATAACTGTGGCACCTGTCCAGACTCTTTCGGACCGTGAATACCAGTTACTGCGGGATGCCTCGTTGAAGATAATAAGAGAGATAGGTGTGGATACCGGCGGCTCCAACATCCAGTTCGCGGTGAACCCGAACGACGGCAGGTTTGTAGCTATCGAAATGAATCCAAGGGTGTCGCGTTCATCTGCTCTGGCATCGAAAGCTACCGGCTTCCCGATCGCTAAAATAGCTGCGAAACTTGCTGTGGGACTGACACTGCCCGAAATACCGAATGATATCACCAGAGAAACACCCGCATCTTTTGAACCTACCATTGACTATGTAGTTGTAAAGATACCCAAATTTGCGTTCGAAAAGTTCCCTGGCTCTGATGAGATACTGACAACTCAGATGAAATCCGTGGGAGAAGTGATGGCAATCGGAAGAACATTTGAAGAGGCTCTTCAAAAGGCTGTCAGGTCTCTTGAGACCAATACATATGGGCTCTTAGCTGATAAGTTTGAAGAACTCCAATTGGAAGAGATCGAGAGATATCTATCTGTCCCTAGCAGTGAGCGTTTTTTCTGTATAGCATCCGCCTTAAGGAAGGGCATGAAAGCAGACCAGATTGCCAAGATCGCTGGAATCGACCCCTGGTTCATACATAAGATCAATAATATTATAGAAATGGAAAGAAGGATCTCTGCATATACCAGACACAACCTGCCTGCACAACTTTTGAAAGATGCTAAAACAATGGGTTTTTCTGACATACGCATCGGACAACTGGCAGGATCCGGGGAGAAGGATATCAGGAAGTTAAGGCAGGAGATGGGAATCC
>JAWSUM010000150.1:0-5194 GCA_033549165.1 Methanolobus sp. | reverse complement strand
TGATCTTGCCTCTGGAGTAGATTGAAAGAGGTTAAGAAAATGAAAACAAAAAGAACGAAATCAAAACTTCTGTGCACAATTTGCTTTTTGCTATTGTTGTTTATTGTGCCAGCATCGGCTACTGATGCAATGATAGATCGAAGTCGAACTCAATTTGGAGACCTTACTGCCAATGAAATAAACTATATAAATTCCAGAATGGTTGAAGCAAGGGCAGATATGGTTTTAATTCCAGATGTCAATGTAATTGCAGACTATGGCACTGGATCAACAAGCGATCAGGATTTTATTGATAATATAAATTCACTTGATGAAACAGTAGATATGAACGTTGTTTTAATCCATTCTCATGGAGGAGCAGATGACGTTAATCAGGAATGTGCTGTAAAATTCAAAGATTCGAGCTGGTTGTTTGCTGATGAGGTTGACAATTGGTTGGACGACATTGATGGTGGTTTCATTTTTGTAGGTTCATGTTCCTCTGCAAAATATGCTGATCTAGGCTGGGAATTCTTGTGTGAAGATTTTGATAGTTATTTTGGCTACAGAGGCCCGGTTGTAACTTTACATAATGCCCGTTTTTACGCAGCATTCTTTGATCTTGCCACTTTCACCAATGTTGAAGTTTGCGATGCTGCAGACTATGCCGAAGATGAAGTTGAGGAAGAGTTTGGAAATGCAGATGATGTTGGATACAACAGATTTTTAGGCGACTCTGACTTGTGTTTAAGAACTTAAGGAGGGATATAGCATGAAATTTAGACAATTCGGTGTGTTAACTTTGTTTATAGTTAGTGCAATGTTTGTAGCTTTTGCTTCAGAAGAAGGAGCAGTGTTGTTCACAAAAGAAAATGAAAGCTATACTAAATATCTTGATTCTGCAACTACTGAAACAGATATAGCTTTTGAAGATGCGGAATTGCTACTAAAATCAGAGGCACCAGAAGTAGTTGCTAAATCCACGCATGGAGAATTACTTTACAAGGAAAATTATGGATTAATTTGGCAAGTGAGTGCGGAAACTACTAATGGAAAACATGTTGTAGCAGGCATAGATGCGTCTAATGGAGATCTGCTTTTTATATATGATGGATCTAAAAAAGTACAAGGAAACATGAATATAAGCAAAGCAGAAGCTTTAAAAGTAGCAGAAGATTATATTCAATCCAGACTAACAGTTGACAAACTGAATGAGATCGAGCTTGAAAGTGTCAAGTATAAGGAACCTGCTGCAGATAATTTGCCAACAGAGTACAAAATATCTTACGCAAGGATCATTCGTGGAGTTCCTTCGCTTTCCGATGGAATACAGATCAGGGTTAATGCTGAAACAGGTGAGGTTACAAGTTATCGTATACGATGGGCCATGAGTGAAAAAAACATGACCACATTTGATACTGAACCAAGTATTATGAATTCTGAGGCAAGTAAAATTCTCAAAGAGTATATGGCTAACGAACCTGCTATTGGAATCGAAAAGGCAAGCACTTTAGACATCATCTCATCAGACCTTGTTTGGAAAGAGAATAATGGGACAACGACTCTTGCATGGTGGATACAGTTTAAAGACTCAAGTTTTGAAGAAAATGCTTATCCAGGAGCTGCTTGGATTGATGCATATTCTGGAGAAATGTTGACAGTTGTGTATTCAAGGGATTAAAGTTTCATTTTCTCCCTTTTTTCTTTTTTTAGCCCTTCAAAAATACTCATTTGAATCCAGAGTAATTGAAAAAAGAGTTACGACCATCAATAGCTTCCAAGTCTCACTAATTCTGGGAATGGAGAATGATTTATAAAAATATGCAACTCGAAAAGAGAAAGTAGCTCCTTAATTATTTGCCTTCAAAAAATCGATCATTGGTAAGCATAGTCATATTATTCTTATCATCGATTAGTTCCTACTATAAAAACTGTCAGTATGTTTTCAGATTCCGACTGTTTTTTGTTCATAGAATACATATTAACGTATTTTCATGTTCCTATTTTCCATTTTTGGTAATATATAGAAGCCTTTTTTGAATCAAGCAAGTTTTATGATTGAATCTTACATAAACAAATGTAAAAGTTATAGATTTCATCCAGAGATTAAAAGAGAGGAAAAAGCCATCTGCTCTTTCTCAATAAGCAGGGTTCTCGACTTTTCCCATAAAGAGTACGCATCCAGTCCGTTTATCCTCTATGAAGAACATGAAAGGATGGTCAGCCTTGAATTCCAGCACCTTCTCTGGAGTAACTGCTGCGCTGTCGACTGCTTCAATTGCCGTAGAAGCAGCAGCTTCCGTACCCTCTTCGTGCACATCAATGAATGCCTGGTGAACTACATCATCTAGCCATAGAGTGTAATCCTCTGGCACCATCTGGACATCATACATACCTGAAAGATTTGCCCTCGTACTATCAAAAGCATCAACTATTCCCATATCCTGCAATGTGTCTGCCAAGTCGGTTTTTGTATCTATCCTGAATTTAGGTAACCAGGTTTTTACTGGATACTGGGAATCCATAGATGATTTAAGTCTGTTATAGTCAGAAAAAGTGAAAACTTCTTCAAATTCTTTGATGTTATTTTCTTCCGGAAGCACAACATACATACATAAATCATTGCCTCTGTATGGTAGTTCAACAATCTTTGCGTTTTCATCTTCACCATAGCTGAAATATTCCTGGATATACATCATATCTACAGGAATTCCATTTTCATTCAAAGATGAATTATAAAAGATTTCCTTTTCCGTATGTGCCGTATCAAATTCATTCATCCATTTTCCTTTAAAATAAACTGCATTTGTAATGATTATGGCCGTATTATCATCATCGTTTATCAGATCTTCTGGAATCAGATCTTTGATTTTATCGTTTGTTTTTGAAGCAACCCAATCATTGATGATAATTCTGGACTCCTCCGGCTCACCTCTGAAATCAAGATTTGTCACATTTCCTTCATAGTATTTTTTTGAATTCTTCACAAATTGTTGATTCAAAGGATACTCTTTCCGGACCCAGAGGGCATTTGCAGTTTTCAAATCATAGTTATCACCATCTGAATTGATAGTATCCATCATCTCTTTCGAACTCTTTTCAATAACAGGTTTGCTTAGAGGATAATTAAACACATATGCTATCTCTTCCTGTGTAGTACCTTCGGCACCATCATAACAGACAGCCATTGCAGTGAAAATGCTGTATGGTGAGAATACGAGATTTTCCTCTTTTGTGAGATTTGAGTACATATCAAAGGCAAATGCATTGTTAGCAGTTGCAATATCGTAATCATCAACCGAGTATGCATATATCATGGAAGCTTTATCCATAGTATCCGTTTTCGTAGGCATGGCCGGAGAACTGCTGTTTACGGTGTTGGGTTCTGCGGAGTCTGCACTTAATTCTATCTCTGAGTTTGTATCATTGCCTATGCACCCGATGCACAGGAAAAGAAAAAGACAAAACAATACTATGCATATAAATTTTCTATAAATCATAAGTTATGATTAATGTGATGAGACATAAAATTTACGAGTGGCATGATTTGGAAAATACAGTTTGCAGTGGTAAGTGTATTTTAAGAACGTTCTATTGTTCATCAGAGAGTTCTCTGAATTCCCTTCACATCCCGGTCTTATCGCTATGGAATATGGTATTTAAAGTTTGGATATAGTTTCAAGACAAAGGGAAAATAGTGAAAACATAGGTCAAACTTCCAGTAACTGGTTCGTCAGATCAGCGTCAATGATATAATCAAAACCAATAACTTCAGTCCAGTTCGTTTTCTGGAAAACCGACTGGAAACAAACACCGATTATGAGCTTATTCTCAGAACCGCCAAGAATCCTGTCAGCCATCTCCTTCATTGCTGCAACTTCTATTCCTGTTTTTGGCATTGCAAGTCCTCCAAGCAGTACAAGTGTATCAGCACGTGGGTCAACAGGTTCACCAAGTTGCATACCGTGAGGTGTTGAGACAATTGATCTTGCATCATCAAATCGCAGGTCGGGAATGAATGCCATCTGCTTATCTGTTTTTCTCAGAACAAATGCCATCAGTTCTGCAAATGGAGTGCAAAAGCCGGCAGTTCCAACAAATGTGATCCTTTCAGAAGATTCGACCAGTTTTCTTAGTTCTGTAAGCTGGCCACCGATACCTTGTGAAGTACTTAGGTTTTTCATATTATCACCGCGAAAAAGTGTAAAAAGAGTACAACCTTGAGGTTGTACAAAAAGAAAACGTAAAATTGTAATTAAACTTCCTTGACGCCGAAGGATTCGAGCAGGATACCCGTGTTGATCCTTCCGCTGGTGAAGGACTTCTTGCTCTTCCTGTCGTTGATGGTGATCTTTGCTGGTGCGAACATTCCTGCATCCACCTTGAAGAAATCGAATCCTGCTTCCTTGAATGTGGTGTAGAATGGCTTTCCGAAGTCCCTTGAGGTTGTGGATGGTGCCTGCCTGACATAGTCTGCAAGTTTCTCTGCATCTCCGTACTCGACGGTATAGTAGGTCTCACCACAGTAGATGATACAGTCGTTGGTGGATCCCATGCATTTTGTATCGTCTCCCACTATTGGGGCAATAGGCGCAACACCGAAACCGCTCTGGATTGTATTAATATCGAAGCCGATGGATTCGAGCTTGTGAATACCGGTCTCAACTATACGGGCGGATATCTGGACACTGCCTGCAATGGAGGCTGTCGGTGCGACAGCTATGTAAACATTCTCAGTGTCGACACTGCAGTGCTTTGCGATGTATTCGACAACTTCCTCGTTTGGAAGTTCGCTTGATTCCATTACAAGTACTGCAAATTCGGAATCGTCCTTGTAACCGATCTCTTCGTAGAGTTCCTTTGGCTTGAGACCAAGAGCCCTTGCAGGACCTGAACCCATTCCGAAGTACTTGCCTACTGCAATCCTCCAGCCGGCATACTGGGAGGCCATGCATGCAATTGTCGGGTGGTCTGTTGTTACCTGGATAGCAGGGACCGGAAGCCCGTCAAGGTCGAACTTTGTGTAACTGATATCTGCAAGGTCTGCGAGACAGAGGCGTGACAGGTACATTCCTGCATCGTAACCACCTTCCATGTTGACACCACAGTCGATAATGGTAGCACCATTTTCAAGTTCTGTAGATTTTACCTTAAGGTCCTCTTCCCAGTCAAGCATCTCATCAATAATAGCAAGTCCCTTTTCGTTGACACTTAT
>JAWSUM010000149.1:0-5505 GCA_033549165.1 Methanolobus sp. | reverse complement strand
TGCCCGTTTCGGTGACCCTGAGGCAATGAACGTGTTGCCGCTCCTTGAGACCGATTATGTGGATGTGCTCTCTGCGATGGTTACCGGAACCCTTGACAAGCTTGATGTGAGGTTCAGCAGCAAAGCCACGGTCTGCAAGTATGCAGTTCCCGCAGGATATCCCGACAGCCCCACCAGGGACCGCGAGGTCGTTGTAGGCGACATCGGTGAAGCATTATTATTCTATTCAAGTGTCTATGAGAAGGATAACAAGGTCTACACCACCGGTTCGAGGGCGGTGGCCGTTGTAGGTATGGCTGATTCCATAGCCGGGGCCGAAGAGATCGCCCAGAACGCACTTGAGAACATAACCGGTGACCTTCACTCAAGAAGGGACATCGGTACAAGGGACCTTATACAGAAGCGTATCGATCACATGAAAACGATACGTGGGGACTGATAACGAGGATGATACCATGAAGCATCTGCTATCGATGACCGATCTTACTCAGGAAGAAATAATCGAATTGCTTGACATGGCAACGGACCTGAAGGAAAAACGCCTGAAAGGCAAGGTCACGGACCTTCTGAAGAACAAGAGTATAGGGATGATCTTCGAGAAATCATCCACCCGTACCAGAGTATCTTTCGAGGTAGCCATGTCAGACCTTGGAGGCCATGCATTGTATCTCAACACCAGGGACATGCAGCTTGGCCGGGGCGAGACCGTGGCCGATACAGCCGAGGTGCTTTCACGCTATCTCTATTGTCTTGTTGCCCGTGTTTACAGCCATGATACCGTAAAGGAGCTGGCAGAACATTCCGGAATACCTGTGATCAACGCACTTTCCGATATGGAGCACCCTTGCCAGATAATTTCTGACCTGCTGACGATCCGTGAATATAAGAACAGGCTTAAAGGCCTGAAATATGCATGGATCGGTGACGGCAACAATGTATGCAACTCCGCTATTCTGGGCTGTGCACTGATGGATATGGAGATTGTGGTGGCATGTCCTTCCGGATATGAGCCGGACGAAGATATTGTAGAACGCGCCAGAAAACTGGGAGGCAAGGTAACAGTGACCCATGATCCGGCTGAAGCTGCAACGGATGCTGATATCCTTTACACTGATGTATGGGTGTCCATGGGGGATGAGGATGAACGTGAAAAGCGTTTAATGGACCTTGCACCCTATCAGATCAACTCCGAACTGGTGAACCTTGCGATGCAGGATGTAATAGTGATGCACTGTCTGCCCGCGCATCGCGGTGAGGAGATATCTGCGGATGTTATGGACGGCCCACATTCGGTGGTCTTCGACCAGGCTGAGAATCGCCTGCATGCCCAGAAAGCCCTGCTGTTGAAATTAATGTGCTGAGGGCTTTCCGAACACAAACTTTAACTAGAAAAAGCGCTATCAAACAGCATTCACTTTGCGGGAGTTGCCCAGCCTGGCCAAAGGCGCTAGGTTCAGAGCCTAGTCTCGTAGGAGTTCATGCGTTCGAATCGCATCTCCCGCACCATATGTTTTTAAATATTGTTTATAATTGTAGACCTTTGCTTGTAATGCTCAAAGAGTTCCCTTCCCCATTCTAAAGACTCCTGATTACGGATAAGGAGAGTTTTGTTATCATATCCCAGCTTTTTGTTGAAAAGCATAAGCATAATACAATAATCGTTCTGAGCGAATTTCATCAATCCTATTTCCTCGGGATATAGATAAAGTTTGGCGCATCCACTATTTATTAGATATTTGAATTCATTTGCATGATTCTCTCTGATCCGCTCTAATAGTTCGTTGTCAACGATCATTGATATGTTTACTTTTTCCTCTATCCATTTTGCTAATAGTGCATCAAAGTTCGGGTACAGGAACCTGCAAATAAACGAAGCGGATCTCGATTCAAAAGTCTTGTCATGGAATTCGTGATTTATATCATGCAGGTCCATAGAGCTGGGTTCTGTTATCTCACAGTCCGCAAGTTCATTGATCCTCTCCAGGAGGTCCCGGGGAAGGAAATCCAATCTGCGGGTTCCCCAATAGTCAATATCAATGTCGAGAACAGCAATAGTGTTTAGAAGAGGTTCAATTTCATCAACCAATAATTTCCCGATGATCGTCAATTGATAAATATCATCGGCTTGGGTTATTAAGTGATGATCTTCCAATATCCTTATCTGCGGAAGTAACGCTGGTCGGTTGGTTTTCAGATGAGTGAGCAGTGTACTCATTTCCTTTGGTCCGTTGTTCAATAACAGGAGTACGTTCTTTCTCTTCCCGGATGCAAATATTATATCTATCAAGGGTTTTTTCATAGTCGACACACTTCTTCAAGACTCATTGTCCCCTCAATGATAATTTGGAGATGATATGATCATCTTCAAATTTACGAAGTGTTCATGACATTTAAATTTGTTGATATCTTTAGCTGCACGAGCTGAAAATTCGCACTGTTAGTAAATCTAATTGCACGTTTCTTTAATTAATCAAGCAGATATTGTATCTCTTTTTAAAAGTCTGACAAAGTATCGACAAAAAACAGGAGGATTCCTTTTGAGAATCCTTTAATAAGCTTTCCCGGCCAGGTAAGGACAGAAACTGAAACTGATGGGTCCCAGCTTTATCTGTTTACAGGGAAACTCCTTGCATTCAAAGAACAGTTCAATACTATCCTCATGGACATGGTCCGTGGCTTGATCAGAATCGATCTGGAGGGAGGCATACATCTGTCCAATGTTCGGGCATTGCCCGCTGGACATATTCGGACATTTTTCACAGCTGGCATCAAAGATAGCGTTATTCACGTGTTATCCTCCTTTTTTACCATTAAGTTATTTCCAGGTGATCCTGGCTGGCTCGCGACCTGGTATGTTCTGTATCTTATACTTCGGATAGCCAAACATCATGGCATATTGTACTACGTGGCCCTCAGGCAGACCGAGTTCTTCGATGAGTGGTCCGTATTCCGATGCAGCCAGCTTCAGGAATCCCGCCCAGCATGTACCAAGGTCAAAAGCCGGTGCAGCAAGCTCGAACCATGAAAGGGCAATTATGCTGTCTGTGAATGCCATGGGATTTGCTTCTGCAGCGTATGCTATAGCAACATGCGGTGCTCCGCGGCAGATAGGGTCCTTTCCCGCTTCGTACGCAGCTATGAGTGCAGGCACCATGGGCTTTAGAGGGTGCATCTCTTCACTGTCACGGATGCTGCGCATCCAATCTATGGTAAGTCCGCTCAGTTTGCCCACTTCATCGGGGTCATGGATAATAAGCCAGTGCACAGGCTGGTTATTCATTCCGGATGGTGAATAACGGACTATGTCAAGGATCTCCTCAATTGTTTCCCTGTCCACCATTTTACTTTTGTAGTTACGGATGGAACGACGTTGCCGCATGTATATTCCCATTTGCCCGGGTGTAATGCCGGACATATTCTCTTCAGATACGGCTGAGTGTGTGGTATTGAACTGCGGCGAAATGGCCCCTTCAGGGCAGAAAGCCTCGCAGTTGCCGCATTTGGAACAGAAGTCTCCTGCTTCATCCGGCATGAATGGCATGCCTTCGCTGTCCGATGCGATCAGTCCTGCAGGACATATTTGTATACAGATGCCACAATGCGTACAGATATCAGGTTCAAAGGAAATGGTTTTCATGCTATCCAACTCAGCTAATAATCGGCAAACTTGTGTGATAAACATTTTCATATGCTATGCTTTGTGCGACATACCTGCAATACTGCTATATCCTCAGGCTGTATAGCAATAGCATGGCAAGTTACAGGATACTGGTCAAAGATGTGATCAAGCAGGCAGATATACTTCTGGAAATAGTGGATGCCCGCTTCCCTGACGAAACAAGGAACAGCGCGGTGGAGAATGAAATAACCCGCTCTAACAAGCCATTCATCATCGTTCTTAACAAATGTGATCTTGTATCGAAAGAGAAACTCGAGGAGGCCAAATCCCGCCTTTCAAAAATAGCCCCTACTGTTTTTGTCTCAGGTAAGGACAAGTTCGGTACAACTATCCTGCGGCACAAGATACTGGAGGTCGTGGAAGCCTCTACCATCAAGGACCGTGACATCCTCGTAGGCTGTCTCGGATATCCCAATACGGGTAAATCCTCGGTGATCAACGGTGTGACCGGAAGGCACAGGGCAGGAACCTCTGCGATATCCGGTCACACAAGGGGTGTGCAGCATGTGAATGCCGGTTCACGCATCAAGTTCATAGATACTCCGGGAGTGATACCCTCTGATGAGTTCGATGAGATCATGCAGGGTATTCTGGGAGTGAAAGATGCCACGCACCTGAAGGATACTATCGGTGTGGCCCTGAAGATCATAGAACTGATGTGTGCCGGGAACCGTGTTGCCCTGGAATCCTTTTATAAGGTTTCCATTGAAGGGCAGGACAGCTATGAGGTACTGGAACTCATTGGTCAGCAGAGCAATTTCCTGAAGAAGAAGGGCGAGATCGATGAAACACGGACTGCCATCAGGATAATCAATGACTGGCAAAAGGGGCAGTTTGTTGTCTGAGGTATTTTACAGGTTTTCTTATTATATTTCTCACTGATGTCCCGGGTTTGTCTATTTTACCCAAAATATATATAATAGTAAATACAATTTTTTGTCTGCTATTTTGCACACTTATTCGTGAACATAGGAGGATACTCAAAATGAAATCAAAAGCCTATAATTTGCTGACAGTCGTTTTTGCTTTCTCAATTACCTTAATCTCGCTAAAGGAGACTTTAGAGAAAACTCTGAATTCATTTGATAATGAAAACGATGATGATTCTTCATGCTCTCTTGATTTATTGGAAGATGTAAGCCTGCTTTGAATGCGGTCAATAGATTGCCTGTCAGGGAATTCCTTGTCCCTGCTTTTGCTTTTCTTTCGATGTCTGCCTTGATACGGAAATGATTTAGGAAGAAGAAAGGGCTAATCCCCGCCTTTTGAAAGGTGGGATACAGCCCGTCAACTTTCCATAGAAGCGTTAAAATATATGTGCCACGTTTGATAATTGAGAGATATTTTTGAACAAAGTGTTTCGTTATCGTATTTATCCCACAAAAGCTCAAATAATTATTCTTGCTGACACACTTGAGCTTTGCAGATGGACCTATAATGAAACACTGGCATTAAGGAAGAATGCATGGGAGTTCGAGCAAGAGAACATTGGGTACTATGAGTCCAAGAAGATGCTCCCTGGCTGGAAAATGATTAAACCTGAACTCAAGAATGTACACTCTCAGGTACTACAGGATGTTGTCAAGCGAGTAGACCTTGCTTTTCAGGCATTTTTCAGACGATGCCAAAATGGAGAGGATCCAGGTTATCCCCGGTTCAAGGGTAAGAACAGGTATGACAGTATCACTTATACTCAATCTGGTTTTGAACTGCAGGATAACAAACTCTGGTTGTCAAAGATAGGCGAGATCAAGGTAAAACTGCACAGGCTTATTGTCGGAGATATCAAGAGACTTACTATTCGAAGAACATGTACAGGGAAATGG
>JAWSUM010000148.1:0-5512 GCA_033549165.1 Methanolobus sp. | reverse complement strand
TCGAATATATCATCGAGTTCTGATCTTCTGATGCCTATACCCGTATCAGATACTATTACGGTCAGGCATCCTTCGGAGATCGTTGTTCCGATATCCACACGACCGTTCTCAGGTGTGAATTTGATAGCGTTGCTTGCAAGATTGAAAATGATCTGTTTCAGTTTGAGTTTGTCTGCGCTGATCTCGGTATCGTCGTCGTTTGAAACGAATGTCAGCTTTATTTTCTTCTTCGAGGCAAGGGGATAGAGTATTGGCTTTATCTCCTCCATTGTGTCTGAAACATTGAACGTTTCCGGATTGAGTTTCATCTTACCGGACTCAACCTTTGCAATATCGAGTATCTGGTTGATCAACTCCAGCAGATGTTTTCCGCTGGAAGAGATGTTGCTTACATGGCGTGTCTGCTTTTCGTTGAGCTTTCCATAGATTTCCTCGAGAAGCAGATCTGAAAAACCTATGATAGAGTTGAGTGGTGTGCGGATCTCATGGCTCATGTTGGCAAGGAACTCGCTCTTTGCCTGGTTGGCATGGTCAGCTTCATGTATGGTGTGCAAAAGCTGTTTTTCAAGTTCTATTCTCTTGTTTATCTCTGTCTTTGCTTCCCCCCATCTCCTGAAAGAGAAAAAAGTTAAAGCTATTGCAAAATAGAGTGACAGAATGAATAGTTCGTCAAGCTGCGAGATTGTATGATTTTCAATATAAAAGAGGACAATTCCATGGATATCAAAGTAAGTTGAAACAAAGAAAACAAGGCATCCAAGTAATAGAATAAAAATCATTTCCTGACGTGCAGCACTTTTCGATAAATTAATATCATTAATGTCGATCATGCGTTTTTCTTCTCCCCGGAATCTTGTATATTTGTATTACACAATTTAATTAGACAATGTATTTAACGTTAAGTATAAACAGAATTAGTATATTAATCTAATTTATAGTATCAATATAATGAACTTTAAATATATGCTTTCAATACTTTGAAATTATTTGTTCGCTCCCAACTGAAATTCTAGAATTCGACAGTTATTTATCCCATAATCCCTGACTTTGATTGTATAATCTCTGCAAAAGAGATGGTTAAAAATAAAGGAGTGAAATCTGAATGGTAGCTATTGTTGATAAAAATCTGTGTACAGGATGCGGGGTATGTGTTGATTCCTGTCCCGTGGAAGCGATTTCAATGAGTGCCGAAGACCTTGCGGTCGTTGATCCGGACGCATGCGTGGATTGTGGCGACTGTGTGGAAATCTGTCCGGTCGAGGCGATCTCGCTGGAATAAAAACCGGTGTTTGTTATTTTTTTCTTTGCCAATCCTTAAATGAATGTGGCATAGTATATTTGAGGCATGCTTTGTCCAGTGACCACACTCGTCACAGAGCAAGTACCATACGGACTTCATGCCCACTTTCTGCATTGTTCTATCCTTTTCCCATTATCACCTTGCTCTTTGTCATAGGCAAATTGCGTCAATAAGTCACAGGGAAATGTTCCGCATTTTCCGCAATGTTCAAGTGCCTTATTCTCGCAGCACGATTTGACAGGACACTGTTCTCCCCAAAATGGATTTGCAATTTGCACGCAACCCCTGCATTCCATTGGCTCCCTGTATTCACACTCACTGCATAAAATCCCACATCTTGACTCGATCATTGTTATTCTTCCAGTAATTTCTTCTGCATTTTTTTACTCAAAGAGCCTAATACCAGTTCATATGACATATCTATCATCTGTTTCAGAACATCATCAGGCACATCGCCATCCAGATACGCCGAGTTCCAGTGTACCTTATTCATATAGTATCCTGCAACAATATGCTGATATTGTTCCCGCAGGGATTTTCCGATAATTGGCTCGCATTTCAAGGTAATGATCTCGTTCTTGTCCTTATCTTCGCCCTGCAAAGCAAACATTTTTCCTCCAATGAGGTATCTTGTCGCATCCCACTCCACTTTGAAATCTTTTTCCGACCTCTTTTTTGAAAGACAGTATTCATCGATCCATTCATATTTCATGTAACTCCTCCACTATTTATGTTCATCATCATATCCGTTAATGTTCACATCCATCATTTTTGTAGCATACTACATAAATAGATTCATCCATGCCGATCATCCGAATGTTCCGGAATACGAAGTATCCTGAATTCGATAGATATTTATCCCATAATCCCTGACTTTGGATGTGGTATCTCTTCAAAGAGATGATTACGAATAAGGGAGTGAAATCTGAATGGTAGCTATTGTTGATAAAGATCTATGTACAGGATGTGGAGCATGTGTTGATTCCTGTCCTGTTGAAGCGATTTCAATGAGTGCCGAAGACCTTGCGGTTGTAGACCCGGACACCTGCGTGGACTGCGGTGACTGTGTAGAAATTTGTCCTGTCGACGCCATTTCGCTGGAATGAATCACCGGAGCTTTTCATTTTTTTAATTCAGCTCTTACTTAAACAACTTGAAGATGTTTCATGTTGTCAGGACTATACATGAGCTGAAAGAGTATCCGATAAACAGCATTTTTGTGAACTGGATTTTTGGAGTATATTCCGGCATGAATGACCGGAGGTAGAAGGAAACTGACTGATTAAGGGGATGGAGAGGTAAATGACAGAAATGAGTCAAAATGAGAATGAACTGGTGATAAAACGAATTTTCGATGCACCTCGTGAACTTTTATGGAAAACATGGACAGAACCGGAGGGAGTTATGCACTGGTGGGGGCCGAAAGGTTTCACTTCGCCGACCTGCAAGATCGATTTTCGTGTAGGTGGATCATATCTTTTCTGTATGCGGTCACCTGATGGGCAGGACTTCTGGAGTACCGGAGTCTACCGTGAGATCGTGCCAATGGAGAAGATTGTAGCCACCGATTCCTTTGCGGATGAGAACGGCAACGTGGTCTCAGCTTCGTACTATGGGATGAGTGGAGAGTGGCCGCTTGAATTGTTGGTGACATCAAGATTTGAAGAACAGGATAGTAAGACGAAATTCACCCTGAATCATTCCGGCATCAGCGGCATCAGTGACACGGACCGTACTAATATGGAGCAGGGGTGGAACGAATCCTTCGATAAGCTTGAACAATACCTGACAGAGGCCTGAACACAGATCGAGGAAGTGAGTGAAAAATGCCTGAAACTGATTTTGCCGTTAACAAAGAAAAGCTTGAGGTCGTGATCAAACACATTTTTGACGCGCCGCGCGAGTTAGTGTGGAAAACCATTACCGATCCGAATTCAATACCAGATTGGTGGGGACCAGGGAACATGACAACCGTTGTCGATAAAATGGATGTGAAAAAAGGCGGTGCCTGGCGTTACGTCCATAAGGATGAACAGGACAACGAGTATGGGTTCAACGGTGTGTACAAGGAAGTAAAGGAACCTGAGGTCCTTTCCGACACTTTCAACTACGAACCCATCGGGCCCGGGCACGAACTGACGGAAACGATGGAACTTGAGGAACTGGAAGGAGGGAAGACAAAGGCGACTTCTGTTTCCCGCTATAATACGCTCGAGGACCTGGAAGGGATGGTGCAGTCAGGGATGAAGGAAGGAGTGATCGAGACATATGACCGTCTCGATGAACTTTTGGAAGATGTGCGATCAAAGGGACGGACATGAAAGGGGGAAAAGTATGCACAAACTGCATTTTTCAGTCGTTATCAATGCATCGAAGAAAAAGGTCTGGAACACTATGCTTGGCATGGATACGTATCGGCTGTGGACGGACGTATTTGCACCCGGTTCACACTATGTGGGTGACTGGAGCAAAGGAAGCAAGATGCTTTTCCTTGCCCCTGACGATACAGGTGCCATGGGCGGCATGGTGAGCCGGATAAAAGAGAACCGGCCATATGAGTACATTTCTATAGAGCACATTGGCATTGTGCAAGACGGAAAAGAGGACACTTCAAGCGAATCAGTGGCGGAATGGGCCGGAGCACTTGAAAATTACACCTTCAGGGAAACAGACGGCACAACTGAAGTGCTGGTGGATATGGACACGGAGGAAGAATACGAGAAGATGTTTCAAACTATGTGGCCCAAGGGACTGCAAAAGCTCAGGGAACTCGCGGAGAAATAGAGCAATAACAGTAAATAGTTCTATTCAGGGACATGATGGAGGGTTTAATCATGAACAGAGTTATACATTTTGAGATACAGGCAGAAGATCCCCAAAGAGCTGCGAAGTTCTACGAAGAGATTTTCGGCTGGAAAATGGAGGAGTGGGTCATACCCGGAGTCCGGATAAAAGATGAGGATCGTTACTGGCTTGTAACAACCGGGCCTGATGACGAACCCGGCATCAACGGTGGTCTTTTATTCCGTCGGGGCCCGGCACCGGTTGAGGGACAGGCTATCAATTCATATGTTTGTACTATCGATGTTGCCGACATGGAAGAGTCCCTTGAAAAAGCACTCAAAGCCGGTGGTAGCATCGTGTTTCCCAGGATGGCGATAAAGGACATCGGCTGGTCAGCTTATTGTAAGGACACCGAAGGTAATATCTTTGGTCTGATGCAGGAGGATGAGAACGCAGAGTAGATGTCAGGACCTGAATAAGAATAATTGAGACGGGAAGGTTATGATCAATAGTAACAAGGAAATCGCTGTTTCTTTTCTCAGATTGGCTGCAAAAGGCAATGTCAGCGAAGCATACTCGAAACACATAGGTCCCGGATTTCGGCATCACAATCCATTTTTAGAGGGTTCCGGAGAAGCACTTATGGAGGCGATGGAAGAGAGCGTCCATCAAAATCCTAATCAAGTACTGGAAGTGAAACAGGTGATCGCAGAAGGTGATCTCGTAGTTGTTCACTCTCATGTTCGCCAGAATCCTGATGACCTTGGAGGAGCAGTTGTCCACATCTTCAGATTTGAAAACGGTCACATTGCAGAACTTTGGGACATCGGACAGGCTATTCCGACCGATTCACCAAATGAGAATGAGATGTTCTGATCGGAGGAACGACTAGCGATACAATACAAATGAAAACGAAAAACCAATAGCAATATTCAAAATAGGGGGATAAGTAATGTTAAAAGACTCAAAAGCATTCAGTAGTTTTTCGGTTGACGACCTGGCAAAAGCAAAAGCTTTCTATGGTGACACGCTTGGCCTTGAAGTGACCGAGGAAAAGAATATGGGACTGAAGATTCACATTGCCGGTGGTATGGAAGTTTTCATCTATCCAAAAGAGGACCACCAACCGGCAACGTTCACGGTCCTTAACTTCATGGTTGATGACATTGACCGGGCAGTAGACGAATTGAAAGCCCGTGGTGTCGTTTTTGAACAGTACGAAGGCGAGCTGCAGACTGATGAAAAGGGAATTCATCGCAGTTTCCCTGAAGAGAATTTTAATATCGCATGGTTCAGGGATCCGGCAGGGAATTTTTTATCAGTGCTACATTCCAGGTAAAGAGTCCAAAGAGGGGGTCTTCAAGACGACCTGACGTGCAGTAAAGGTTACTGAAGACCCATAATTAAGAATTAGCGATCAATTGGCTC
>JAWSUM010000147.1:0-5756 GCA_033549165.1 Methanolobus sp. | reverse complement strand
AACAACTCCTGATGATATGCGTGAAATAAGGACAGGCAGGGCACTTCAGGTTACCATGTCCCCTATCAAGGATGATAATGGTAACGTAAAAGGTATCGTGGAATATGGAGTTGATGTGACATCACTGAGAAATGCGAAACTGGAAGCAGAGGCTGCAAATAAGGCAAAGTCCGAGTTCCTTGCCAATATGTCCCACGAGATACGCACACCTATGAACGGTGTCATCGGCATGACAGAACTGCTTCTTGGCACCGAACTGAGCGAAGAGCAAAGGCATTATGCAGAGACCGTGCAGATCAGCGGGGAGGCATTGCTCGGACTTATCAATAATATACTGGATTTCTCCAAGATAGAAGCCGGTAAGATGGAACTGGAAGAGCGGGATTTCGATCTGCACGAACTGCTGGATGAGCTGGCTGCCCTGCTATCCGTAAAGGCCCAGGACAAAGGGCTGGAATTCATATGTGCCGCAGCGCCGGACGTGCCTGCACACATCACGGGTGACCCCTCCCGCCTGCAACAGATACTGACAAACCTGGCAGGCAATGCGATCAAGTTCACAGAACGTGGCGAGGTGGTCATACGCGTGACACTGGAGTCTGAAACGGATTCAAAAGCCACGCTGCGCTTCTCGGTAAGGGACACTGGCATAGGTATACCCGATAATAAGAGAGACCTTCTCTTTAATAAGTTCAGCCAGGTGGATTCATCAACAACCCGCAGGTATGGAGGTACAGGACTGGGTCTTGCAATTTCCAAGGATCTGGTGGAGATGATGGGCAGCAAAATCGGTGTTGAAAGTGAAGAAGGTAAAGGCACGGAGTTTTGGTTCACGATCACTTTTGCCAGGCATTCAGGAAGCGATCACATCGAGAAACTGCCCGCCGATATTCAGGGCGCACATGTGCTTGTAGTGGATGATAACGCCACTAATCGTGAGATACTCGTCGCGCAACTATCTTCATGGGGTATAAAGGCAGAAGAAGTTGTGAGTGGGCCTGCGGCTTTGCAGGCTCTTTATAAGGCACATGAAGCAGGTACCTCCTTCAGGATAGCCTTGCTGGATATGCAGATGCCTTACATGGATGGTGAATCCCTGGCACGTATCATTAGATCGGACATGAATATCAAAGACATTTCTCTGATAATGCTGAGTTCCATTGGACATCTTACCGGCCCCCGATCGCAATCTAATACCTATTTTGATGCTTATCTTACCAAGCCTGTCAGGTCGTCCGAACTATACAACACCTTATCCGATATACTTCGCAGGGAAAAACATGTACGTAAACCAGTATCACATGTCGTGGACTGTGATATCGGTAATCTGCAGTGCAGTGGTCTGAAGATCCTGCTGGCTGAAGATAACATAGTAAACCAGGAAGTAGCTAAAAACATGCTGCAGAAGCTGGGCTTTACTGTAGATATCGCATCTGACGGTGCAGAGGCATTGAAAGCCCTTGAAACAATTCCGTACGACCTGGTGTTTATGGACATACAGATGCCGGAGATGGACGGATTTGAAGCTACCCGGCATATAAGGGACCCAAAATCTCCTGTCCTTAACCATGATGTCCCCATTATTGCGATGACCGCACATGCAATGATAGGAGACGAAGAGAAATGCCTCCAGGCTGGCATGGATGATTATATCTCAAAGCCATTTTCATTGAAGGTACTTATAGCATTACTGAATAAGTGGTCAGTAACAGTTCAGGAAGTAAACCAGGTAAATGATCATCCCCCGGAAGAGAAGGAGGTTCCCGCAGACCCGCTGATATTTGACAGGGAGTCGTTTATGGAAAGAGTTGATGACGATATGGATATTGCGAGGCATCTGATCACAATTTTCCTTAAGGACATTCCGGAACAACTGGACAAACTAAAAGAAATTGTTGGCAGGGGAGAACTGAATGATGTCAATTCGTATGCCCATAAGATAAAAGGTGCCTCTGCAAACCTTTCGGGAATGGCCCTCAGTAGCGTTGCAGCTGAAATTGAGAAGGCGGCCAACTCGGGCAAAATGGATGAGATCGTGGTTATGATACCTGAACTGGAAAAACAGTTTGAATTGTTAAGAACACATTTAACGGAGTTCTGATACGAAAATACTGAAGGCATGCATTAATACAGTATGCGTGGTTCCCTGTTATGGGAGAAAGATACATCCACAAGAACAATCCTCGATAGAAATGAAAAAGACTAAATACGATTAGATATTTTGTGCATCTGTGACACATTAAAAAATCTTTATTCCAAACGTGTCACCGTCCACTTTCAATGATATAATTGTCAGTTGTTTTCCCCGGCTTTATGTAATGTATAACTGTTGAACGTTATATAATATCGCAAAATACATATATTATTCAGTTCAATTAAAAATTGGAACGGCTTTGAAAATACAAATCCGTGTTATCTAAAAATGCTTATCATGTACGGACCCTCTGATCGGATGAAATGATCCCGTACAAACAGTAAAACAAAATAGTAAAAACACTATTCCAAAACTCAATCCATACCCTGGGTCATTTATGAAAAACCCTTTCTCTTCGTCGGAAAACAGAATGGATAGTCCGTCAATTCCCCTGGCGGATAATGATCGTACAGAGCATGTGTGCAGGAATAGTGAAAATGACTGCCGTTCGGAGTTTATGGAAATTCTGCTGGAAACTATTCCGGCACCTGTTTTCTATAAAGACGTTTCCGGAAAATATATTGGCTGCAACAGGGCGTTCGAAGAGTTTGTCGGAAAATCCAGGGAAAATATCATCGGTAAGACGGTCTATGATATGGGGCCACGTGAGATCGCGGAAAAATATGAGGACATGGACCGGAAACTGTTCGAATTTCCGGGCAAGCAGATATACGAGTGGAAAGTCAGGCCCTCCAGCGGGTCCGAAAAGGACGTGATCTTCCATAAAGCCGCTTTTACGGACTGTTCGGGTAGAACTGCCGGTCTTATCGGGGTGATAATGGACATAACGGAGATCAGGCAGACTCTGAAGAAATTGCAGGAAAGTGAAAAGGATAAACATGCCATCCTGAATGCTTCCACGGAGTCCATGATCCTGACCGATATATCCGGGAATATCATTGCGGCCAATGAAGCGGTTGCACACCGTCTTGGAATTTCTGTCGAAGCACTCAAAGGAAAGAATTTCTATGGCTTTTTCCCGAAGGATGTGGCAAAAAGACGAAGGGAAGAAGCAGGAAAAGTCATCAGAAACGGCAAACCGGTACATTTTACAGATGAACGCGGCGGCCATATTATCCTAAACTCTTTTTACCCGGTTTTTGACCGGGAAGGAAAAACGGAGAAAATTGCTGTTTTCGGGATGGATATCACTGCTGTTAAAAAAGCCGAAGATGCCGTACGCAAAAGTGAAGAAATATACAGAACCACGATCGAAACGGCCATTGACGGTTACTGGCAGGTGGACACTGACGGCAGGATACTCGATGTGAACGAAGCGTACTGCAGGCTCAGCGGTTATACACGTGAGGAACTGCCCGGCATGAATATCTCCGATCTGGAAGCCAGCGAGACTCCTGAACAGACAGCAGCCCGTATTCGTAAACTGACAGAGAGCGGAATGGACCGCTTCGAGACAAAACATCGCACAAAGGACGGCAGGATACTGGATATCGAGGTTAGTGCAAAATACTCGGAAAAAGCAGATTCGGGTTTTTTCAGTTTCCTGAGAGATATCACAGAACGCAAGCGGTCTGAAGAGCGGGAACAGCATCTTTCAAAGGTTCTCCAGGCCATCCGGAAAGTGAACCGGCTGATAATACGTGAGAACGATCCTTCCAGCCTTATCGAACAGGCCTGCGAGAATCTGACAGAAACACTCGGTTATCTCAATGCATGGATAGCCCTTGTGGACACTAAAAAATCGATCACGATCACGGCGTTCTCCGGTTTTGATGGTGAAGCTGCGGCTATTCAGGAACGACTGAAAAGGGGCACACTCTCATCCTGTATGGCATCGGTGCTTGAAAGTGATGACATGGCAATTATCGAACACCGGGACGAAGACTGTCCCCTGTGCTCCTTGTCGGACGAACGTGAGGGAAAGACGGGATTAGCGTGCAGGCTGCAGTTTGAAGAACAAACCTACGGGATACTGGCAGTCTCGATACCAAGCCACCTGATACACGAAGAGGAAGAAAAGGACCTTTTCATGGAAATTGTGGATGATCTGGCTTTCGCTCTTCACAAGATCGATGTGGAAAAAGCACTCAAAGAAAGTGAAGTCCGGGTCAAGAGGAAACTGGATGTCATTCTTGAACCGGATGGCGATATAGGGGAACTGGAGCTTGCCGACATCATTGACCATGAGACCCTGCAATTGCTTATGGATGATTTTTACCGGCTGACACATATTGGTGTTGCTATCATTGATCTCCATGGCAGTATCCTGGTCTCCACCGGCTGGCAGGACATATGCACGAAGTTCCATCGGGCAAATCCCAGGACATGCGCTTACTGCATCGAAAGTGATATACAATTGTCCCGCGGCGTGGAGCCCGGCACGTTCAAGCTTTACAAGTGCAAGAACAATATGTGGGATATTGCAACTCCCATTGTTGTGGGCGGTTCACACGTCGGGAACCTTTTCCTCGGGCAGTTTTTCTTCGATGATGAAGACCTGCCGTACGAAACTTTCAGGAATCAGGCAAAACGGTACGGATTTGATGAAAAGGAATATCTGGAAGCACTTGACAAGGTACGGCGCTGGAGCCGGGAAACTGTCAATGTGGTAATGGAGTTCTACACGCGGCTGACCAATATCATATCCACGCTAAGTTACAGCAACATCAAACTTGCCAGGACACTGAATGAACGCGATAATCTGCTCGTTTCGCTGCGTGAGAGCGAAAACCGGTTCCGCAGTTACGTTGAGCAGGCACCGGACGGGATTTTTATAACGGATGAGGGAGGCAACCTCCTTGAAGTCAATGAGGCGGCAGGCAAAATAACGGGCCATTCGAAGGAAGAACTATTGAAAATGAATCTGGCAGATGTGATATCACCGGAGGATAATGAAAAAGCTCTGTTGCATTTGAGAACTGCTGTTGAGACCGGAAACGCCGTCGGTGACCTGGACCTTTTAACCGGGGATGGAAAAAAGCAAATCTGCACGGTGAAAGCTGTCAGATTGAGCGAAACAAGATCCCTTGTGTTTTTAAATGACATCACAGAACGCAAGCTGGCAGAGAATGAACGGGAAATTACCATTCGTCTACTTGATCTTTTAAACGTTTCCAATGATCTGCCAGAACTCATATCTTCGGTGACGGAACTGCTGCAAAACTGGTCCGGTTGCGAGGCTGTGGGCATCAGGTTAAAAGACGGAGATGACTACCCGTACTACCAGGCACGGGGATTCCCTGCAAGCTTCATAAAGCTGGAAAATTCCCTGTGTTCACACGATCTCAACGGTCAGATACTTCGGGACGGAGCTGGCACCCCAGTCCTGGAATGCATGTGCGGGAACGTTATTTACGGACGCTTTGATCCGGAAATGCCGTTTTTTACCCGTCAGGGCAGTTTCTGGACAAATTGTACTTCCGAACTCCTGGCCGGCACAACCGAATCGGACAGACTGACACGCACACGCAACCGTTGCAACAGCGAAGGTTACGAATCGGTTGCACTGATCCCGCTCCGCAGTTACGGGGAAACCCTTGGACTGATACAACTGAACGATCCGAGAAAAGGATTATTCACGGCCGAGAGTATCGCTTTGTTC
>JAWSUM010000146.1:0-5768 GCA_033549165.1 Methanolobus sp. | reverse complement strand
CATGTTTTATGATGTGCTGGAAAAAGCTATGAATGGAGTTTTGAAACCAGTTCATCTTTTAAATCTGTTAAACTATCCCCTATTGTTTTTTTAGATACTGTATTAATATAAGGATAAACCGTGCCAAGAGCACCGGCAGTTCTCGATATGACATCTGAATTCTTATCATTAATCAATTTGTTTAAATCTTCCCAAGCGACTGATTTATGTTTCTCAGGAACATACTTGAATGCAGAACCAAGAGACTTCACTGCTTCTTGTCTAACATCAGAATAGTCATCATGTATCAATTTCTGTAAATCAGTCCAAGCAGTGGACTTGAAATTATCAGGAACAAAGGAAAAAGAAGGACCAAGAACATAAGCAGCTCCTTCTCTCACATAAGGGTAGGAACTGTTTGCCAATTTATGTAAATCTTCCCAAGCAACAATTCTACTTTCTTCTTCAAGGGAAGGAAAAGCAAATCTAATAGCCCACACTGATCCCTGTCTAACATATGGGTCACTGTTATTTATCAATTTAACAATGTCGTACCAAGCTTTTGACTTATAATTTTCAGGAATGAGTGAAAAAGCATAAGCCAGAGAAAAAGAAGCATATTTTCTAGCTTCTGGATCATTATCATTTGTCAATCTAACCAAATCATTCCAAGCAGTAATTCTATATTTTTGGTCAATCAATGAAAAAGAAGGGCCAAGAGCAGCAGCAGCCCACCACCTTACTTCTGAATCCTTATCCTTTGTTAATAAATGCAAATCAGACCATGCAGTAGACTTGATAGGCAGTGATTTAAACTCACTTCCAAGTAACCTAGCAGCTTTTAATCTGTCATTTACATTTTCACTCAGACTAAGCCTATGGACCTCTTTCTGATCAGTTGACATCTATAATAACGTGCGTACATCTAGTATAAATAAGACACTTTTAAGTACGCATAAAAACTAAAAAACTATTTTTACTAACATCCCCAAATTCCACCGCACCACTGCAAGGAACCAAAAAGGCGATTGATATGCTAGAAATCTTGCTAAAAACACTCTCTATAGCACCTTTAACCGCCGGAAGTCGAATCTTTCGCCTGCAAGGGCTGATGGGCTGGCTTCGATTTCAGAAGGGTTAAGAAGCAAATTAGAAACTTTCGTGTTAGGGTTTTTGATAGTTGCTGTTTGAGATATTACTTTAGATTCAATCCCTTCTGCAAACCATTATGGATCAATATATCGTCATTTGGATTAAATTCTGCAAAAGAGTTTCGATATTTAAAAGTGACAAAATTTGCATTTTTTGCTATATTCCCTATGGCATTGCAATTAAAGAGGCTGTATATTATTTTGTTAATATCTATATCTTTATAGGCAGGATCATTGTTAACTATTTGCTGCAATTCAGTTATATCAAATCTATATTTCCCTACTTTCACTAAAAGTTGAGTAGTCATTTTTATTTCGTCTTCAGTCAAAAAACCACACAGTTCATCATTAATTTCGTGAACAAAATACTCTTTTGAATAAGAAGTTAGAGAATTTTTTATATTAGCTTTTGACGGTTTTTGATTGTTAGACGCATGTTCTTTTATATGGTTAAATAACTGAATTATGTCGCGTGGAGTATGGCGAGTATACTCAAAAAGCACTTGTATTGTTTCTTTATTCTGACCTCGATGAAAGTAGTCCGCTGGTAAACAATCATTGAAAACATCAATTTCCGTACCAGTTGATATCTTAGCACGCAAATTAATCAGTTTAGCAAGATTGGTTGAGTTTAAATTTACTTTATCTTGATACCAATCCAGTATAATTCCCGAATTTTGCTTAATTTTGTTTTTATTTGGGTCAGAAAGCTTGTCAAAAAGATCTGTCCTGCATAGTATTACGAATTTAAGATTCATTTCATTTAAATAACATTTTCTATTTATTTTATCAGCAGCCAAAATCAATGCTGATATCGAATGGTATTGTTTTTGTCTTTGAGTTAAAACATTGTCAAGCCCATCGATGATGATTACATGTTCTTTTTTGAGTATAAATGAATAAAAGATGTCTTGCAAAGCAAAATACAATTTTCTTGGGTTAAATGACTTTTCTGCTTCTTTGGAAGCTTCGATTGATACGCCAAATCCTCCAACTGATACTTTTTTGCCAGTTGCGGTTTTTACTATATCTTCTAATGAAATTTTCTTTTGGTTTGATATTAAACCTAGGTTTTTTAAAGAAATAAGGACCGACTTTACATCTTCTGTATTGGGATATTTGAGGTCATCACCTTGGATAAAGCAGTTAATAGCTGCAACCATAAGGATAAATTCCCAATTCTCTGGATATTTTGTTTCAGGTGCCTCTTTTGATGGAATTACCTGTGAAAATAATTGGTAAGGAAAGTTTTCAAGATCATAGTTTCTTGCAAGTATATTACCTTCTGTTTCTGAAATTGTTCTTATTTTAGATCCAATGGTGGATTTGCCGGATCCTTTTGGCCCAAGAACTAAAAACTTTTCAGTATTTAATATTTCATCAATATATCCATAAGCATCCAAAAAACCTTCAAGAATCAACTTTGGTGAGTATGTTAATTCATATTCTGCAGAAACTCTACCAAATTCTATCTCGCTAAATTTCATATTTTTAAAATATAATACCTCCTATAAATAATATGTGGATTTTATAATTATATGGGCATGGTGCTTATTTTGAGGTCAATTAAAATGTCACTTACTTCTAATTTGCTTTAATACTAGCATTCCACCCCCTCCACAATCCCCCACCTCTCTCCAAAACTAAATATACGATACTGAAAATTAGGAGGCTAGAACTTTCTGGTGATAACGTGGTTTCCACTTCCGAATCAAAAACTAGGAATCCTTATGTAGAGCTTCTCAGGCCGGAGATCGCTGACATGGATCTTGCCCTTCCTGCGGCCAGTGCTTTGCTGGCGGCGTATCTTGCGACGGGCGGCTTCCCTGCACTGATACCTTTCATAATCGCGATCATCGGCGGTTATGCAGCCATCACGAGTTCCTATGTGTACAATGACTGCTGCGATATGGATATCGATAAGATCAACCTTCCCAACCGGCCGCTGGTGTCCGACCGGCTGACGCGGGACCAGGCGCTCAAGTATGCGCTTTTCCTGTTCCTGGTTGCGGGTGCAGCTGCGCTTTATCTTAATCCAGAGTCTTTTGTGGTGCTCCTGATAGCGGTTGGAACCATCAGTGTCTATTCAGCTGTGGCGAAGAGGGCAACTTTCCTGAGCTTTGTGCCTGTGGGTATTGCCTACGGTCTTGTTCCCATTGGAATCTGGCTTGCATTCGACCCTGCAGGGATTCTCAGGGGGCCGTCATACGGTGCAATACTGCCGCTTCCTGCCATCTTCCTGGGTTTGATGATGTGCTTCACTGACTGGGGATTCACACTCTCGGGCGTTGCCAGGGACGTTGAAGGGGATCGGGCACGTGGTGCTCCAACATTCCCGGTAACATTCGGGGTTTCGGCGACAGCGAAATTCGTAACCCTCATGTGGGTCGTGGGTGTCATCGCCTCCATCGCCATCGGACTCACGGCAGAGCTTGGTCCGGTATTCTTTGCAGGCGCACTGCTTGGAGGCGGCTGGATGCTCATGCAGTCATTCGATTTCATAAAGAACCCGACACCGGTACGTGGAGGAAAACTGTTCCTCCAGGGCTCCAGATACCGGGGCATCATGTTCGGTTCACTCATACTTGACGTAATACTCCTGGTACTTGTTCCGGCATATTCCGGCATACTCTGGTAAATGATGAATGATAACTGATAAATTTCAACAAGGTAAACAAGGCAAACGAGACGAACGAGACTCAACATGGACGCGGATATCATAGTAATAGGAGCTTCCCCTGCGGGAGTCATGGCGGCAAGGAATGCATCGGCAAAGGGCTGCAAGGTCATACTCCTGGACCGGAAGGAAGCGGCAGGTGTGCCAACCCACCCTGCCAACACCTTCTTCAAGGGCATGTTCGACCGTACAGGCGAGGAGGTCGACCAGAGCTATGTAATCAAGAACCTCAAGGGCGCCTACATAATAGCACCCTCCGGCGCTAATGTGCTTTTCGAGGGCGACGCCTACTTCCTTGACCGCAGGAAGTTCGACGAGTTCTACATCAAGCAGGCTCAGGATGCAGGCGCAGACGTTCGCTTCGGTATCGAGGTCCTCAATGTTCTCAGGTCTGACGAGGGCTTTATGCTAAGCACCTCAAAGGGTAAGATGAGGTGCAAACTGGTCATAGTCTCGGACGGAATTAACTCAAGGATAGGCGCTCTCCTCGGCCTCAAGCCCATAAAGTATCCCGATGACATCGCCTGGTCCCTGGAGGCCGAAATAGAGGCAGAGGGCATCGGTGAGCCCGATTATTTCGAATACTATGTAGGCAACCACGCTCCCGGCTGGAAATCCACCTATTCCCCCTGCGGAGGCAACAGGGCAACCCTGGGGATGTACGTCCGCAGGCATGGCATGGATGTTTCCGACTTCTTCGATGACTGGCTTGAAAGGTTCAAGAGGCTCAAAGGACTCGATGAAGTGAAGATTATCAGCAAGTCCACAGGCGGCGACCCCATAGCTGCTATTCCGGGAGAGATCGTTGCCGATGGTGTCATGATCGTGGGTGGCTCCGCAGCCCAGTCAGGTATCGGATACGGCATGCATGCAGGACAGATGTGCGGTGATGTTGCGGCCGACGCCATAGCAAAAAGTGACACATCAAAGGGATTCCTCTCCGAATACCGCAGACGCTGGAATGATGAATACAGGACCGAGTACTATCTCGGAAGGTTCGCCCTTGAGACCCTCAGGAAGATGTCCGATAATGAGATCAATGAGATGATGAAGGTCTTTGAAGGCGAGGACCTGAAGGTACTTGGCGGAAGTCCTTTTAACCAGGCAGTTCAGATATCAAAGATGGTACTGAAAAATAACCCCTCTTCAATACTCTCATACAGGGCCGTCTTCAGGAACAAGTGAGATGAAGAACAAATATTATTTTTACAGGAACCCTTTTTTCAAAGTATATGCCCGGATAGAGAATAACCGGGTGAAGATGAAGACCTCAGGTCTCGCATCCTCTATTATGGGTTCCTTCGTTTCCGATATGATGGAGATATTCGAGGATACAAAACCCGCCAGGGTTGAAGATGACTGCCTGATATACTCCACCTGGATGCCTCCCATACCCAGCAAGGCATTCGACAGGCTTGTTTCAAGCCAGATGAGTGCAATGAGGGGCAAATATATCCCGGAACAGATCACAATATCAATTACCGAGGAATGTCCGAACAGGTGCATACACTGTGCCCTTCCGGACACCAAAAATAAAGCACGGCTCAGTCCTGATATCGTGAAGAGGATAATCGACCAGACCCAGGACCTGGGCACAACCCTGATCATATTCGATGGGGGAGAGCCTCTGCTCTATGATGGTCTTGAAGACCTCATTAGCTATGTGGACCAGTCACGTGCAATTCCCGGTCTTTTTACATCCGGTGTAGGCCTGACTCCTGAACGTGCTTCAAGCCTGAAGGATGCCGGTCTCTTCATGCTCAGCATGAGCTTTGACAGCGCAAATGAAGCAGGCCACGACTTCATGCGTGGAAGGCCCGGAGTGTTCAAAGAGGCCGTAAACGCCATAAAGAACGGTCTGGATGCCGGTCTTCTGGTCGGCATCTATGTTGTCCTCTCTCCCCGGAACATCGATGAACTCGATAGCTTCTATGAGCTTGCAAAGGAGCTTGATGTGCACG
>JAWSUM010000145.1:0-5911 GCA_033549165.1 Methanolobus sp. | reverse complement strand
TATCTCGCAATTACCTCCGCAGGAAAATCATATGTCATGTCAAAAACTGTATGCAGACGTCCTTCTGTAAATACGGGGGAATCATCAACATTGGATTTTGTGTCATCAGCATCGTAAAATCTTGCTACTTCAGTCACAAGCATTCCTGAATTTACATATGATCGTGGATTATCAAACACATTTGCTTGAGCGTCCGCATGAATCCAACTATTCCCATCCCAGAACTCATTAAATTGATGAGTTAGAATATTATTATTTAGAGTACCATTGATACCTATTCTTCTAGTTGGAACTCCCAAAGCTCTCAGATATGCACCATTCATCACAGCATACTCATCGCATACTCCATGGAAGCCATTATCGCTAATAAATTCATCTGATGCTGTATGAGTTGATTGTATATAGAAGTAATCTTCGTCGTAGTTCATCAGTTGATTTACATATGAAGTAACAGTTGCAGCAGTGTTATATGGGCTAATGGTTCCATCCCCTGCAATTGCAGCTCTTCTTGCAATTTCATATTGATCATGATGACTTACATCATCAGTTTGTAAACTAAGTCCATTATCAGGGTCTTCTATTTCTCCAGGACCATTATTGTACATTTCAACCATAGGGACACTTATCGTAGGCGCACTTGTTAAGTAAAAATAATCTCCGTCCTGAACATAAACCCGTATTGAAATTGGCTTCGCTCCCACTGTGGGGAATAAATCTGCATCAACATAAAATGGTATGGTTGCAGTACCTTCTTGCCCAGGCCCTAGATTTTCGTAAAACAATACATAGCCTTTGTTTTCATCAAGTGAAACAATTGATATTGCTCCTTTAGCAGTAGTTGTTCCATAGTTGTGAATAGTAATGGTTTGTGATGCTATTTCATCTTGAACCCAGCTCCAGTCACAGTTAGCATTTGTTAATATGACATTGGGAACTAGTGCTTTTGTACCAATAGTTTCTTTCTGTAAATATGAGCTTGTTGCTGAGGGCATCTTCATCTTGACGACATCACCATTATCAAACGATACGATATCGAAAGATAATGAAGAATCTTTCACATTCCCAGCATCAACCAGACTTGAGGACACCTCTGAATACAGTACAAATGTTTCTTCTAGTCTATCCCTGGAGTATTCTTTGAATTCATCCATTTCCATTATTGTATCAATATACCTGTCTTTTGCAGTTTTAATTTCAGATGGAGTAGAAGTTTTTTCCTCTAAATATAGCTCCTTATTTACAAATGTCGTATAATCTTCTGTACCCATATTTAAAAAAACCTTAGATGAACCCCAGTCAGTTGAACTCCACACGTAGTCTGTGTCATTATAGTAGGGAGTCTTATTTACAAGGTCTTTACTTGATGTTTCATTAGCTGCTCCTCCTATACTTGAGAAGAGTACCAGTAACAAAACAAATGTGTATAGTATGTGTTCAAATTTCATCTTAAGTATCTCATTTCAAATTACTCCTGAGGCAAGATTACGCAAACCTTAAACACTATCAAAGTCAACTATAACCTTGCCTTAGGGCGATTCCGGGGTCCAATCCGACTCTGCAAGTTTAGTTTGGGCTCCGGATCACATTATTGCAATGTGTACTGAACAGTAGTACTTAACTATATTAATGAATTATGGCCAAACATTCCATCTATTTATGCTTGGGGTATTACCAAAGTTAAGTAAAATAACATCTTACTTTTTAGTATTTTTCTTTATATCTCTCTCTGATAGTGAATAGCTGCCATAGCACTGCATCGGATAAAAATATGTGATGTTTTCATGAGTATTCACCAGACGTCAGATGGAAGGGTTGGCCATAAATTCTAAATAGAATATTTTTTATCTCAGTCATAAACAATTGTTCAAACATCTGACTCGGTTAACACTTGATGTTCTTTGGAATTCCGTTTGATGTCCTATTCAATCATATGGAGCCGTACTACACTTGAAACTGAACTCATTTCCCATACTAAAAGCAGCATGTATCGTGCTTCTCATAGCCAGTACCTGTTTTACGGTAAGTGCTGAATATGTAATAGTCCCCTACTCGGAGGATTTGGATATTCCTGAAGAGCTGGTCAATAGAGACGGGGCGGACGGCACACTGTCTTTCTGGGAACTGCCGCTGCAATTACAACTGGTATCATGTTTCTGTTTCCTGTCATTATCATCCTTCGGAGTTCTCAAATTCCTTCCTTTTCTGTTGGGAAAAATCAGATGCAATAAAGGAAACAAGAACAGGCAGAAGATTCTGTCTTATGTTTCGGATAATCCG
Organism: Methanolobus sp.; assembly: GCA_033549165.1. Classification (GTDB taxonomy): domain Archaea; phylum Halobacteriota; class Methanosarcinia; order Methanosarcinales; family Methanosarcinaceae; genus Methanolobus. The sequence continues at coordinate 3,634 of JAWSUM010000145.1, read as the reverse complement.
GGCTGTGCAGAAATTGATGTCCTGAAGGACCTGGGGATAAAAAGAGGGACCTTCAGGTATCATTTTGGAAAACTGGAACTGGTAAATATACTGGTTTCTGTCAGACATGGCAGGTTCGTCAGATATTTCCGCCGTGAATATCACAGGGTTAACAGAATCAGCTCATTGAATTTGAAAAGCGACACAAGGAAAAATGTACTTGAAACAATTCTGGAGAAGCCCGGGATGACAGGTGTGGAGTTGTCTTCAGAATTGGGCCTGGACAAAAGCACTATTTACTGGCATCTCTACAGGTTAAAGGAAGACAATAAAATCTATCCGGAAAAACATGGCAGGTTCAAAAGATATTATCCGGGAGGCAGTTTTACAGCAGGTCAGGATAACAAAGTTCCGGCATCCTCAAAATAACTACCCTTCGATTTCCTCACAGGCCCACACCTTTTCCAGCATGTCAAGCCTGCCAATCTTCTCCAGCCTGCTGTAGATAAGTTCCCAGACACAGTCCTTTTCATGGTCAACTTCGCATTTCCCCTCGATAGAACCGCCACACGGTCCGTTGAGAAGCCGCTTCGGACACTGGCCTTTGGGACAGATGCCGCCGAAATAATACACTTTGCAGTCACCGCACATGGCACAGAGTTCGGGAACCACTTCTCCCTGCGAGCGTCCTCCGAGTGACTGCGTGTTGTTCGAGGGATAGGCCGGTACATCTGCCACCTTGGATACAATGGAAACCCCACTTCCGCATGCCATGACAAGTATGCATCCTGCTTCCTTTATGGACGGATTCTTTTCCACCAGCGAATCAAAGGATGTCACGCTGCAGGCAGCGCTCGGGATACACCATCCAACAACGTGCTTTCCTTCTTCTTCAAGGCGTCGACGCATATCCAGGACCTCCGGCTCTCCTCCGACATGCAGCTTTGCGGCGCATGCACCACAGCCTATGATGAATATGTCGTCCTCTCCATTTAACAGTTCAAGGGTCTCTTCAAAGGGCTTTGCGGATGAGATTATCATAGTTCCCTCAGGTAGCGGTGCTCCACGTCCATATCATTCTCAAGGGCCTCTGCTATCATCTCTGCAATGAGCGGAAGGTTGCGTGCCTGGTATGAGAGTTTCCTGACCAGTTTTTCGAACTGCAGGAGCGTACCTATTATGAGCACATCTGTCTTCTCGGTCTCATGGGATACGGCGTCACGCTCAAGAGCGGCGTCTCCTCCCCGGGCCAGTATCTCTTGCTTTATTATCAGGGCCTCGGTGGTGGTGATGTTGTTCACGCGCACGACCTTGCTCACGGTCTTGTTCTTCATGACCTTCGCGCCGGTACCGGTGACACCAATACTTTTCATGAGGTACTCGGCATCATCCGGATGAATTATATCGATGACGGAAACCTCGAAATCTCCCGAGCTCACGAAGGGCTGTCTCTTTCTCATCGCTCTTGCAACCTCGACAACATCCTTTGTCTCAGGGATGTCGTGTGTCCTAATGATATGTGCCCCTTTGTGAACCACGATTGCCGTTGCAGCAAGGCTTCCGTACAACCTTTCACTTGCCGGCCTGTGCAGCACTGCGTCGATGCAGGACTTTCTTGAGATCGCTGCAAGCAGTGGTTTATCGAATACCTTCAGGCTCTCGAACTGGTCAATGGTCTCAAAATCAAATATCGGGTCCTTTTCAGGTATCCACTTGCCGATGGCCGGATCCAGTATCAGTTTGTCAGTATCTATCTCTCTGGCATCCGCCTTGGAGATTATGGATGCAAGGGCTTCCATGATGGCATCCATTCCGAGAGGGTCTCCGGGAAGTTCTTCTGATGCCATTACAACAGCAGGGCAGTCATGATCCGCCACAACATCGATCATGCGTGGGTCGCTGGTGAATCCCGACACGTCATTGACGATATCTGCACCGTGTTTCAGGGATTCTTCCGCAACGCTGGAATATACCGTATCCACGGAAATGAGTGCATCCGCGTTGTCTCTCAGGATATCCAGTGCAGGGATCATGCGTTCCAGCTCCTCTTCCTCTCCGATAACGGGTTTTGCAAGAGGCCATGTTGAGCGGGCGCCGATGTCCAGTATGGTTGCACCGTCGTCTACCATTCTGTGGGCAACATCAAGAAGGGAATCAGTACTAACGACCGAACCCCTGTAAAAGGATTCCTTGCTGAGGTTGATGACACCCATCAATCTAACAGGGTGCTCATCACCAACCTTCAAGCCGCATATGTCAACATCAACAACCATTATTCAACCTGGGATCGATTCTGTTATAGGATGAACCATTGTTTTGGTAAAATCTATTGTGCTTACGGGACACTGTTCCTTGCTGCCATAAGCACGTGTTCCATAAGAATGGCGATGGTCATGGGGCCGACGCCTCCCGGAACCGGGGTTATGAGCGAGGCCTTTTTGATCACGTTATCGAAGTCAACGTCTCCGTAGACCTTGCCTTCCTCCTCGGTTATGCCAACATCGAAGACGACCGCACCTTCTTTAACCATGTCTGCTTTTATGAGGTGCTTGACACCTGTGCCCACAATAAGGATATCGGCATCAAGGGTGTACTTCTTCAGGTCATCAGTAAATACATGGCATACAGAGACTGTTGCATTCCTGTTTATCAGCATTGCAGCCATAGGCTTTCCCACGACATTGCTGTGTCCCACAACAACTGCGTGTTTGCCCTGTATTGGCACATTGTACTCTTCGAGAGCCCTGATAACACCTTTCGGGGTGCAGGGTACAAGACCTTCATCGCCTATCAGGAGTTTGCCCATATTGTACGGGTGGAACCCATCTGCATCCTTTGCAGGATCGATTGCAAACATCGCAGCCCTATCATCGAGGCATCTTGGAAGGGGTAACTGTAGGAGGATCGCGTGTATGTCCTCCCTGGCGTTCAGTTCCCAGATGCGCTGCATGAGTTGTTCCTGGGTGGTGTACTCGGGCATGTTGTGGTCTTCCGCATGTATGCCAACTCTCTCACATGCCTTGTGTTTCAGGCGCACGTACATCCTGGATGCAGGGTCGGCACCCACCAGTATAGTTGCAAGTCCGGGAACGATCCCTTTCTCTGCCTGAAGCCGGTCGACCTCCTTCTCAATCTGCTCTTCCACTTTCCTTGCCAGGCTTCTCCCGTCTATCTTCCTGGAATCGTAGTTCTCTTCTGCCATTATGCAAACTCCTGTGATATTCTCCCAATACAGGATTGCGTTTCAATCATTTATATATAGGGAACCCGCTGCAAAGCTGCTCGACATCGGAGTTGATACCGTGAAGGACCGTATCGTCATTGAGGTTGCTGATGACATCGTTGATGTATCCTGCAATCTCCTGCATCTGTGCTTCCTTCATTCCCCTGGTGGTTGCTGCGGGTGTACCTATCCTTATTCCGCTTGTTATGAACGGGCTCCTTGTCTCAAAGGGAATGGTATTCTTGTTAAGCACGATGCCTGCCTTGCTCATTGCAGCCTCTGCATCCTTTCCTGTGATGTCGAACTTGTTCAGGTTCACGAGCATTACGTGGTTGTCCGTTCCGCCGGAAACGATATCGAAACCCTTGCCCTGAAGCTCTTTTGCAAGAACTGCTGCATTCTTAACTGTCTGGTGCTGGTCTGCTTTGAACT
>JAWSUM010000144.1:0-5917 GCA_033549165.1 Methanolobus sp. | reverse complement strand
CACGTCCGAGAGCCGGTCGAGCGGACATGAACCTGCTCATAGCTACGGGAACCGGTGCTGCATATGCGGTAAGTGTCGCCGCAACATTCCTGGACCTCGGGCCCGGCTATGAACATACTTACTATGATACGGCAGCGCTACTTATCGCTTTCATAGTACTCGGCAGATACCTCGAAGCCAAGACCAAGGGCAAAACATCCGAAGCCATCAGGAAACTCATGGGACTCAGGGCTAAAACCGCGCACATTATTGTGAACGGAGAAGAACGGGAAGTTCCGGTCGAAAGCGTGAATGTAAATGATATCGTCGTGGTTCGGCCCGGTGAAAAACTTCCGGTTGACGGCGTTGTAACCGAAGGTACGTCTGCCGTGGATGAATCCATGATCACCGGTGAGAGCATCCCCGTAGAAAAGAATCCCGGCGACGAGGTCATAGGTTCAACTATCAATAAAACCGGCTCCTTTAAATACAGGGCAATGAAGGTCGGTGCAGATACCGCCCTTTCCCAGATCATCCGGCTTGTAGAGAATGCGCAGACGTCCAAGGCACCCATACAGAAGATTGCCGACGTGGTGGCAGGACACTTCATCCTTGCGGTACACATAATATCGCTTCTTGCGTTCTTCTTCTGGTTCTTTATAGGCTATGGGATGTTCGGAGTAGCAAACTCGGCAGCATTTGCAGGAATCAGTCCGTTCCTATTCTCCCTTCTGATCTCCATTACCGTACTTGTCATTTCCTGTCCGTGCGCTGTCGGCCTCGCAACACCTGCAGCCATTATGGTGGGTACCGGCAGGGGTGCTGAGAACGGCATCCTGATAAAGGACGCAGAAGGCTTGGAAAGAGCGCACAAGCTGGATACTATCGTGTTCGACAAGACAGGCACACTGACAAGAGGGGAACCGGTACTTACAGACGTGATCCCAACGGCAGGCCATACCGAGGAAGAAGTCCTGCGCATGGCGGCAATCGCTGAAAAAGGTTCGGAACACCCTCTTGGCGAAGCCATAGTAAACGGTGCGGTTTCACGTAACATCGACATACCGGAAGCGAACTCTTTCAGGTCTATTACCGGCAAGGGAGTTGAAGCGAAGTTCGAAAGCAAACGAATACTTCTGGGTACACGTAAACTGATGACCGATAATGAATTTGATGTTACGCATCTGAACGGCGGTATGGAAATGATGGAATCCGAAGGTAAGACTGCTATGCTTGTTGCTGTGAATGAGGAGGTCATTGGCATTGTGGCGGTTGCCGACACCCTCAAGGAAGATTCGAAGAACGCTATCGACGAACTTCACAGAATGGGCCTTGAAGTAGTAATGATCACGGGGGATAACGCCCGTACAGCTTCCGCGATTGCAAAGCAGGCCGGTATCGAGCGCGTACTGGCGGAAGTGCTTCCCGAAGACAAAGCCAGTGAGATCAGGAAACTGCAGGCTGAGGGCAAGATCGTAGCTATGGTGGGTGACGGCATCAATGATGCACCCGCACTGACACAATCCGATGTGGGGATTGCCATGGGCGCGGGCACCGATGTTGCCATGGAATCCGCTAAAATAGTCCTGATAAAGAACAATATTCGGGATTCGGTTGCGTCCATACGACTGAGCAAACTTACCATGCGCAAGATCAAACAGAATCTCTTCTGGGCCTTCGGATACAATACAATAGGTATCCCGCTAGCTGCAGGAATCCTATATCCTTTCGTCGGAAAGATGCTGATCACTCCTGCTATTGCGGCTGCATTCATGGCAATGAGTTCCGTCTCGGTGACAATGAATTCACTGCTTATGAAAAAGAGCAGGATAAGGTGAAGCTTGTTGTCGTGAGGTGATATGATGGAAGAGATGAAGAAAGATAAAATCGGCAAATACAGCCTGATTGCAAGTATTGTGTCATCACTTGCGGTTTCAGGCGTATTCATACTGCTGGCACTGTTGAAAAACAGCGGAAGTTCAACACTACTCTATACGCAGGTCGATATAATGGCAGGCACAGTCTTCGTGTTCATCCTGGGCATTATAGTGTCGGCATCCATCTGGCCCGGAGTAGTGGAAAAAAGACTGAAAGAATGATCTGACGGATGTAATATTATGGAAGCAAATGACAGTAAAGAAATGAAAGGGCATCATAGCGGATGCTGCGGCGGCGAGACGGAAACAAACAATGGTGAAGAAACACAACATAACGCCCATGGTGGCCATAGCGGCGGACATCATGGAGGATGCTGTGGTGCCGGTCTTGGAGGAGGGTGCGGAATCGGCATGTGGATACTGATCGGAATCGCGATCGTGATCATGTGGTATTTTTCAAAATAACTTGAAGCATATCATTATCGTCAGCAATATCCATTAACCGGTAAACAAAATAAGTCCATGGCTGTGAATTGGGTTGCAGGAAAATGTGGTTTGTGCTTGCCATCTCAATTACTTCTTTTTACTGTACGATTTGTACAATTCCGATACCCAATATCATGTAGAAATAAAGGATAGTTCAAGTATGCCAATCGATCCCATATGTAAAAACACGGTATTGCACGATAGTCAATACAGTACAGAATATGCCGGTGAGAAATACTATTTCTGCTGTCCTCACTGCAAAAGCAAATTCGACGAGATGAAAAGAGGAGCGATCAGGCTCAGAAGGAGTCTAAAAGATCATGAGCGTATCTCCTTCGGGAAACTAAGGAAGGAGATCATAAAACCGGGAATCTGTACTCTTTGCGGTGCCTGTGCATCAACATGCGAATCTATAGCCATAGAGGACGGCCAGCCAAGGCTCGTCGGAAAATGCACAGCCTATGGTGTCTGCTACAACCAGTGTCCGAGGACAATTACCACCGAAGAGGGCCTGATAGGGAATATAAGGCAAACTTACGGTGCCAGGACACATATAAAGGGTCTGAAGGGACAGGATGGAGCTGTAGTTACCTCTATGCTTGCCTATGCCCTGGAGGAAGGGCTTATAGACTGCGCCATCGTGACGGTAAGATCCGGGGAAGAACCGTGGAAACCCTTACCGATGGTGGCTACCACATACGAGGAGTTGGTGCAGTCTGCGGGAAGCATCTACAGCCACAGTATGACACTGGAAGCCCTTATGAGCGCGATCAAACAGGGTATGAGGAGTATTGCCTTTGTGGGACCGAGCTGTAATATCGACGCGGTGCACAAGATGCAGAAAAGCCCCTACGGGTTCCTGCACCTGTTCATGAGGGCCAACATCCTGAAGATGGGACTGTTCTGCATGGACACCTTCCGCTACGAGGGTATCAGGGAATTTGTGGAAAAGAAGGATATGAAACCGGAAGACATAGATTTCATGAAAATACGCAAGGGAAAATTTGAGTTCCATATTAAAGATGAGATACGATCATTTGACCTCAGTGATTTCAACAGTTATCGCAGCAGTTCCTGCAGGTATTGTACCGATATGGCCGCAGAGAATGCCGACATATCCTGCGGGGGCGTGGGTACACCCGACGGCTGGTCTACAGTTCTGGCTCGTTCAGGTATCGGCTACGAAATATTCAACGAAGCTGTTGACAGCGGATACATTAAATCCAGGGTCCTTGAGAAAAAAGAGATGGAAAGAATACTGAATCTTGCAAGGATGAAAAAGGTGCAGATGTACGGGATAAGTAAGAGAAAGGAGCTTTAACAGGGTTCCGTAATCCAGTAAATAAATTTGTTGATCAAAGCCGACATTGGGAAAAATTTCCTTGCATATGTTGCCTATACACTACACATGAACTTAATAGAATAATTAATGTCAGATCATGTATGCTGGCATGATCTCTTCAACACTTTAAGCTCAAAGTTCCTTTAACTGCGATACCAGTAATTCAAACTGCCTTTCCAGTTCAGGCATCTTAACGATGATTTCGTCCATTTTGCCGGATTTGGCTGCCAGTTCTATTTCAGCTGCAATATTACTAAGAGCAATTCCTGAAATGTTTGCAGATGCGCCTTTTATCTTATGGGCATATTCATTGATATCATTCAGCTCTTTCCGGTCAGCAACTTCTTTTAATTTATTTAATTGTTCAGGAATGTCTTTTAGAAAAATTGTGATTATGCGTCTGGCAGTATCCATATCGTCATCAACTCTTTCCATAAACGACTCCCTGTCAAATATCAGTGGATCTGCGGGAGCCTTAATCTCTTCTGGAGGAATAACATCCGAATGGTCAACTTCCTGCACTGCTGCTGACCATTTGTTCAGCACTCCGATGAGTGATCTCAATGAAAACGGTTTTGATATGTAGTCATCCATACCAGCCTGCAGGCATTGTTCTTTATCCTCTTTCATTGCACGTGCTGTCATCGCAATAATGGGAATCTCGTGGTTAAGGACTGCTGACTCCGGGCTTCTGATGTGCCGGGTAGCTTCAAAACCATCCATCTCGGGCATCTGCACATCCATGAACACCAGATCATATGGAGTTTTTTCAAGTGCCTTTAATGCTTCCGAGCCATCAGATGCAATATCTACGTTTAAGCCCAGCTTCTGCAGCATGCTTTTAGCTACTTCCTGGTTTACGAGATTGTCCTCGGCCAGCAGAATCCTCAGATCGTTGTATTGCAGGTCATTGGTATCATATTTCGTGACATGGGGTTCCGGTTTCTGTATTTGCCTGTCCGCGTTAAGTATACCGACCAATGTGTTGTAAAGTTCAGAAGACCTGACAGGCTTGGTAAGATATGCATCAAAGTAGGGGCCATACTTCGACCTGGAACCGGTGTAATGTCCCACGGAACTCAGCATTATCAGGGAAATATCTTTGATATTCACGTCAGATTTAATGATATGCGCCAGGGATTCACCATCCATGTATGGCATTTGCATGTCCAGCAATGCAAGATCGAAAGGAACTTTTGCTTCATGTGCATTATAAAGGGCCTGTAGAGCTTCAGGTCCACTCACAGCTTCTTCTGCCTTTAAGCCCCATGAAGAAAGTTGTGTGACAAGTATCTCACGGTTGGTGGCATTGTCATCCACCACAAGCACATGCGCTCCCTGAATATCGGAGGACAGTTTTTCCCTGTGCTTCTTTTCGGACTGCCTGGCAAAGCGAGCCTTGAACCAGAACTCGGAACCTTCTCCTTCCTTACTTCCAACGCCTATTTCGCCGTCCATCATCTCTACCAGCTGTTTGGAAATCGCAAGACCAAGTCCTGTGCCTCCATAGCGACGTGTTGTGGAAGCATCCACCTGACTGAATTTATTAAAGAGAATATTCCGTTTATTATCGGGTATACCAATACCAGTGTCCCGGACAGAGAAGTTCAACGTGATCTTAGAGTCAGTTTCGGAATCAAGGGTCACATATATCACGACCTCACCCTTATCCGTGAATTTGACAGCATTGCCTGCCAGATTGATCAGTATCTGTTGAAGGCGAGTGGGATCGCCTCTGATATAGGCAGGCACGTCCGGTGCTGCAGCACATATGAATTCCAGCCCTTTTTCCTGTGCCTTTATGGATAGCAGGGAAGCCAGATCATCCAGCAGGTCATGCAGATCGAAATCCCGTTCTTCCAGTTCTAACTTACCGGCTTCTATCTTCGAAAAATCAAGTATATTGTTGACAAGCCCGAGCAATGTTTCCCCACTGGTCTGTACCGTTTCTGCATAATGCCTTTGATCTTCATTTAGTTCGGTACCAAGAAGCAGCTCTGTCATGCCGATGATACCGTTCATGGGTGTGCGTATCTCATGGGACATATTGGCAAGGAACTCGGATTTTGCTTTGTTTGCAGCCTCAGCTTCCAGTTTCGCATTTCTAAGTGATGTCACATCAACTCCGTATTCCACGATACCTTTTACGTTACCATTATCATCCTTGATAGGGGACAGGGTAACCTGAAGTGCCCTGCCTGTCCTTATTTCACGCATATCATCAGGAGTTGTT
>JAWSUM010000143.1:4266-5935 GCA_033549165.1 Methanolobus sp. | reverse complement strand
ACGGAATAAAACCCGATCCCGGAACAAACTTCACTTCATTAGCGCGTTGTTAAAATGAAGCCAAATTCAGGACGGGATAAAACCTGATCCCGAAACAAACTTCATTAACGCGTAGCCAAACTGAAGTAAAATACAGGACGGATTAAAACCCATCCCGCAATTAACTTCATACCTTGTGACCACCTTACTATCTCTTTTAATCAATTCTAGAGCGTATTGATATTGTCTTTCGTTCTTCAGGAATACGATCCTAACAATACATAGCCTATGGTCCCTGATTTGATCCTACTTCTTCTAAATTTTATTATGTATCGTTTAGTTTGTCGTTTTTATTTTGTAAGTTTGCCGGAGGATCAACTCGCAGTATTGCGAAACGAGCCCGCGTGGGCAGACCGCCTGGTGGTGGCTCATACCATCCCCCGGGAATTCGCTGATGAGAACTACATACTCGACCCCCAGCGCTTCGAGGACCTAACTGTTCCTACCATGCTCCTGCAAGGTAGCGAAAGTCCTGACTTTGTGAAGACAGCAACGGAGATGGTACATGCTGCGTTACCCAATAGCAGGATTGATGTCATGCCTGAACAACAACACATCGCGATGAGAACGGCACCGGAGTTGTTTGTCCGTTTTGTCATCGCGTTCTTGACAGAATAAAGTAACCACTATTAAGTATGACAATACCTTAATCTCCTCCCGTTGGCTCTCATTATTCCCTAAATCCGTTCTCTGCATAACTCATAAATGCAAAGGCCAAGTATAATCTTGTTCGGCATTAAAACAGGAAAAGTTTCTCAAACCAAAGAACCACAGTTGATAAAATAATGGATGATGTCGAGAGAAAGCGAATAAGAGATAAGCCTGTTGCATCTATACAGAATTCCATCGGTATGGAGCTCGTGCTTATTCCTGCCGGTGAGATCCAGATAGACCCGAATGAATATAGCAATGAGAAAACGGTTCATAAAGTGATTGTCTCAAAACCATTCTACCTTGGAAAATATTTAGTGAGGCAAAAAGAATGGAAAGCTGTAATGGGCAACGATCCTTCATGTTTTGAAGGAGATGACAGGCCTGTTGAATGTGTTACCTGGAATGATGTGCAGGAATTCGTTAAGAGGTTGAACACAAGGGAAGGTACTGATAAATACCGTCTTCCATCCGGAGCCGAGTGGGAATATGCCTGCAGGGCGGGCACGACAACGAAATACTCTTTTGGAGATGATGAATCGAAATTAGGTGAGTATGCCTGGTATTACGACAACTCAGAAAATCAAACACACCCCGTAGGTCAGAAGAAACCGAATCCATGGGGATTATACGATATGCATGGCAATGTCTGGGAATGGTGTCAGGACAGATATTATAAAAGTTATCACAACAGTTCTGAGAGTGCTCGCGCTGATGGTAGTGCCTGGGCAGCCGGTGGTAGCTTCGGCCTGGTCCTGCGTGGTGGTGGCTGGGTCAACTACGCCGGAAAATGCCGGTCGGCATATCGCAGCAACTTCAACCCGAACTACGGCTATTACTCCCTGGGATTTCGTCTTCTCATGTCAGTGTGATCTGTGATCCATAAACACATTTTCAGTTGCTTTACTTTGTACCAATACCTACAACCTTTATTCAATCCTGTAGAAATGTATTTATTTTATGATGCAAATCATTGTGT
>JAWSUM010000143.1:0-4256 GCA_033549165.1 Methanolobus sp. | reverse complement strand
TTTGCAAAAGCAATTATGAAGTTTTTTACTTCAGATCTAGTACAATATTTTGATTGCAACAGCATTTTGAAGTGGGGAAAAATCAAATGACATCAAACAATTTGAATCAGAAAAAAGATTTTTTATCATTCTGTGATGTTCGGATAGAACAGTTAACAAATGATCGGGAAAAAGTGTTGGCGCAGTGCGAAGAAGATTTTAAACATGAAATTGATACAATTTTTATTGCAAAAATTGATGAGATAAACTATATTAAAAATATTTACATGAATGACGAATTCAAGGATTTTCTAAAAAGTAACTTTAATGAAATCGAATAACAAAATTACACTTAATGAAGTAAATACCATGATATTTTAACTTTCTTTCTTTTTTATACTTACTATACTTAAACCTCAATTTTTAAAAGTCTCGTGTATTGTATTCATGATCTTAGAAGAACAATACTGCATTCCGGGAAACCGAGACGAAAGACCACAATTATTGTGGGTGTTTTGTTCATAATTGCGACTGTTTTCCTTTTTGTTGGAAAGGCTTTTTGCAGCCTATTCTGAGTTCTCAGGATTACCTGGATATTGCTTATCCAAATAGCACAATTGTGATAACTGGAATACTGCTCGAGTTTGCATGCGTCCTGGCAATACCTCTCATACCGATAGTACTGTTTCCCGTTCTAAATGTATACAATGAAGTATTGGCGCTGGGTTATGTTGTTTTCAGATTCTTCGAGGCAGTTTAAGCATATCTGGACGAAATCAGATGAGCATGCTGCACGAAGGCGACCGTGACAGCAGCCACCAATAGTGCGACTAGATCATCCTCTATTAATGATAAAAACTATGTAACCTATATACATTACCAAAAGGATCATCGCTTCCCATCTTTCCAGTTTGTGCTTCTCTCCGGTGAACATGAAAACAAAGAACAGGAATGTCGCTATTGTTAAGATCACCAAGTCTGCGTTGACACCGGTAGGTACAGTCAGAGGAAAGATTGTTGAAGAGATTCCCATGATGAGAAATATGTTGAAGATATTTGAACCGATTATATTCCCTACAGAGATGTCAATCTCTTTTTTTGCTGCGGCAGCGACCGACGTGATCAATTCAGGAAGCGATGTTCCTGCAGCGACTATTGTTGAAGAGATAAGGAACTCACTAATTTCCATCTGCCTTGCGATTGACACTGCACCGTCGACAGTGAATCTCCCTCCTATAACCAAAGAGATCAGTCCGACGATCAGCATCAAAGAGATCTTTGAGCGCGAATATTTCCCAATATCATCTGACGACTCAATTTTGGTATTTTTGATCGATTCGAATATGTAGTAGAGAAAGATAAAAAAGAAAAAGATCAAAACTATCCCATCTGCTCTCGTCAGGACATTTTCCGAACCATTTGCCAGTATTGTCTTGTTCGACATAGTTATCAGAACAAGAACGGCAAGTAAAGCAAAGGGTATCTCTTTCCATACGGTTGACCTTTTCACAAGCAAAGGAGTAATTGCTCCGGTCAGACCCAGGATCAGCAATGTATTGAATATATTGCTTCCGATGATATTACCAAATGCTACATCACTGTTGTCCTGAACAGAAGCAAAGACATTAACGATAAGTTCAGGCATCGAGGTCCCAAACGCAACCACGGTCAGGCCGATTACAAGAGGCGATATTCCAAAATGCTTCGCTAGGGATGATGCACCTTCAACGAACCAGTCCGCTCCTTTATAAAGCAAAAAAAGGCCAACCAGAATCAGAATATAATCGATCATAGTTCCACACTTATATCCATCAGTATCAATCATCGAGTGATCTGGTGTAGAGAACATATTCTTTATCATATTTAATTTTCCGTGGAGAAACAATCTGAATATGATTATCTATAAGAATTTGTAACAGATCGATATACGAAAATACAAATCTGCTGTTTTCGTTCTTCATGCAGCACATATACCTCATAAAACTAGAATACAAACATACTTCCTACCACAAACCGAATATATCCGGAGAAGAAAGTAACTGTCAAGGAGTGGTTATGGACAAAGTAAGGTCTAAAGACGGAACGCTCATTGCCTACGAGCGAAGTGGTGCAGGACCCCCTCTGGTCCTGGTACATGGCACAACTGCGGACCACACACGCTGGGCATCTGTTCTCCCCAAACTGGAAGAAAGGTTCACTGTTTATGCCGTCGACAGGCGGGGAAGGGGCCAGAGTGGAGATTCGTTGCCCTACTCCCTTGAACGTGAATATGAAGATATCGCCGCTGTAATGGATTCCATAAGAGAGCCTGTGAACCTGCTGGGACACTCTTACGGCGCATTGATCTCCCTGGAAGCAGCCCTGCTCGCAACAAACCTCAATAAACTCATTCTGTATGAACCAGCTATCCGCATGGACGAATCACTCTATCTGCCCAATACACAAGCTAAAATCCAGAAATTGCTTGATCAGGATGACCGGGAAGGTGTTCTCCAGGTATTCTTCCGTGAGGTCGTAGGGATGCCAGAACAGGAGATTGCCAGGCTTAAAAAAGAGCCTGCATGGACAGCACGTCTTGCATCGGCCCATACACTTTTCCGGGAATTTGCAGATGATGACTACGTTTTTGACCCAATGAGGTTCAAAGGTCTAAAGGTCCCCACACTGCTACTGTCAGGCAGTGAAAGTCCTGATATGCTAAAGACATCCACGAAGGCAGTACATACAGCGTTACCTAACAGCAGGATTGCCATCATGCCCGGGCAACAGCACATCGCAATGAGTACAGCACCAGATTTGTTTGTCCGTTTGGTTGTAGAGTTCCTGACACAATAAGCTTGCTAGCACAGAAATATTTACGCTAATTTATAATCAGGTATAACCATCTTATTAGTATGAGTGGCCAAATGTTTGTAAATCTAGCTGTAAAGGACCTCACCAGATCAATTGAGTTCTTTACTGAACTCGGTTTCGAATTCAATCCACAATTATCTGATGAGCAAGGTACCTGCATGATCATTAACAAGGATAGTTCTGTAATGCTATTGACCAGGGGTTTATTTCAGATATTTACCACAAAACAGATCTGCGATTCCGGAAAGTGTACAGAAGTGGCAGTATCCCTGTCAGTTGAAAGCAGGGAAAAAGTAGACAAAATGGTGAACAAAGCCATAGAAGCCGGTGGTTTAGAAGCAGCAGAGAAACAGGACCCTGAGTGGATGTACGGACGAAGCTTTGAGGATCTTGACGGACACGTCTGGGCAATATTCTACATGGGTGAAAGTGCTGTTGAGAGCGAGTGATTGGAGAGCTCAGATTGAGTTAAACCAAAAAATTCAGGCTTTATTTATGTTAGCACTTTAGAATATGCAGCAAATATACATGAATCATCTGCAGACATCTTAAAAATAATAAATTTGAAATATAGCTTTTAACTCCTTTGATTCTTTTCATGGTTCCTTGCTTAGAATTTCATAATCTATTTAAATCATAGAACTGAATATAGATTCAGTATTTTCGGAAGTGGATAAAATAAAAAAAATGATTATAATAGCACTGCTTTTGATGATAATGCCCGTTGGGGGTGTTTCTAGCGAAAATGTTGTTGATTATGATGCATATAGAAATAATTGGGATTTACTCTATGAAGACGAAAACGATTGGGTGTGCTTAGACTATGCAGTGAGTTACTCAAGGAATAATCCCGGATGGGGCATGGTTATTCTTTCGCCATCGCCGAGTTTTAAGTTTCAGCCTCACATGGCCAATTACAAGATCGATGGCAGCATGCTTTTAATCCACGAACCGCAGGTCAACCGCACATATGAGCTGGAGATTGTGGATGGAACTATGACCGTTCCTTACTATGATGATTTTCCAGGTGCGTTTTCAAGTCAATGGGCACGTGGCACGTATTTTCATTTCATTCCAAATGAAACAGATGTGGTCAGAACATACGTTTCATTGAAAGATAATCGTGGTGATTTTTTTGATTATGAGAATATGAGTCGGGATGACATTACAAACATTACAGTAAAACTCGATGATAGTGTTGCTGTCGTGGAAAACGGGAATAATTCCAGCAGTATGATTAACGATACAACTATAACTAATAATACGACAGCTGATAATCATAACCTTGAAAAGGTTAATGAACCTAATAGTTATTCTACAAAATTCATTCGATTTTTAAAATCATTAATGGGACTATTTTAATAGTCTGGGTAGCGTCCCACATTTTCTGTAAATTCCATGTACCTCTATCTGTCCTTATTCTT
>JAWSUM010000142.1:0-5941 GCA_033549165.1 Methanolobus sp. | reverse complement strand
GACTTTGAAATTTTACCAACTGCAAACTACTACTTCATGTTCGTCTCGACTTTCCTTCTCACAATCCTTGGTACTTGGGTCACTGAAAGAATAGTCGAGCCTAGACTTGGTGAATACAAAGGTGAAAAACTCATTGAAACAATGGAAGTTTCTCCTGCTGAGAAAAAAGGTCTCAAAATGGCCGGACTCTCTATCCTTGCATTCTCAGCACTAATGTTATTCCTCACTGTTCCAAGCAATGGCCTTCTAAGAGTGGATGGCGACCTCAATCCATTCATCGGAAACGGTCTTGTTCCAACAATCATGTTGTTCTTCTTGATTCCTGGTATCGCATTTGGTATGGCTGCCGGAACAATCAAGAGCGATAAAGATATTGTTCACTCAATGGGTAAAGCTATGGCTTCCATGGGTGGATACCTTGTTCTCGGTAACAACTGGTTCATGATGCGCTACCTCAAGGAAGGAGACATCGAGAAGGCTGCAGCATACGTTGCCTGGATGATGAAGACCCACAAGACCTACGGCATAAAGTGTGTCAACCCTGCCGGTGTAGAGAACTGGGGATGGGGAGAGAACGTAAACGCCCTTAATCAGGCAAACATCCACTTTGAGGTCACACCTGAAGAGATCATCAAAGGACTCACCGAGCTTAACGAGATGCTTGGATTCCCAATGCCAGTGCACCTTCACGCAAACAACCTCGGACACCCTGGTTGCTGGGAGATCACAAGGGACTCGCTCAAGATACCCAAGGCCGTCAAGGCAAGACCAAACACCAGTGTTGAGTGGGCAGAGACCAAGATGAAGCCACAGAGGCATGAGTCCGTTTACCTTACACACTGCCAGTTCAACGCATTCGGCGGAACATCCTGGAGAGACTTCGAATCCGGAGTAAAGGGAATCACCGACTACGTGAACAGCAACGACCACGTTGTCATGGACAGTGGATGTGTCCCATTCGGTGACGCAACTGTAATGACCGGTGACGGTCCTGCAATTCACGACCTCTATGTACTGACCGGACACAAGTGGTCCAACACGGATGTAGAGTGTGAGTGTGGTTCAGGAGTACTTCCATTCACATACCTGAAGAACAACCCCGTACACAGCGTACAGTGGGCAATGGGTCTTGAGGTGCTGCTCTACGTCAAGGACGCATGGAAGAGCATCATGACAACCGACAGCCCCAACGGCGGACCATTCATAAAATACCCACAGGTCATCGCCTGGCTGATGTCCAGCAAGGCAAGACAGGACACCTTCAACGAATGCCACAAGTGGGCACAGGACAGGTCCGGACTTGCTGCCGAGACAAGGGAAATGGATCTCAATGAGATTGCCATCGTCACCCGTGCAAACGCTGCAAGGACAATTGGTATGTCACACAGCAAGGGAACTCTTGCCGTTGGCGCCGACGGAGACGTTGCGATATATGATCTTGATCCGAAGGCACTCGAAGTCAGCGACTATGAGAGTATTGTCAGAGCCTTTGAGAACGCAGCATACACCATCAAGGATGGTCAGGTCGTAGCCCAGAAGGGTGAGATCGTCGCAATCCCGGAGAAGAAGACATATTACACTGACATTGCGATCAGTGCAGATGATGAGAAGAACATGCTCAACGATGTCAAGAACTGGTTCAAGTACTACACGATCGGATTCAACAACTATCCGACCCCTGACAAGTACCTTGCAAACCCGACTCCGATCAAGATAGACGCGGAGGTGTAATTACATGGCAGAAGTAACTCTTAAACCAACAGGCAACTTTGATCTGACAGTTGAGGCTGAAGTCATCACACCTGACAACTTTGCCGGCAAGACTGCACAGGATATCGGACAGTTGTTCGTCTGGCAGGGACCACAGCAGTACCCGCTCGCCAACTATTTCGAAGTGAAGGGTGATGGCGCAGCTTCTGCTGAGGAAACCACCATTGTCATCGACGGTGATGTATCAAGGGTGAAGCGCATTGGCGAAGGCATGACTGCCGGTAAGATCCTTGTAAAGGGCTCAACCAACATGCATGTCGGAGCAGAGATGAAAGGTGGAGAGATCATCGTTGAAGGCAACACAGATTCATGGGCCGGAATGGAAATGAAAGGCGGCCTGCTCCATATTAAGGGAAGCACAAAGGACCATCTCGGTTCCGCATACAGAGGAAGCTGGAACGGTATGACCGGCGGACGCATAGTCGTCGACGGAGATGCCGTGAACCAGGTCGGCGGCGGAATGAGCGGAGGAGAGATCATCATCGGTGGCAGTGTAAAGCACTTCTGCGGAGTCCGCATAAACGGTGGCCTCATCGTTGTGAAAGGAAACGCTTTCAGGGCCGTTGGAGCAGAGATGACCGGCGGCACTATAGTTATTGGAGGCACCATCGAGAGGTTCACACCAGGATTCGAGCTGGCTGACATTGAGTCGGACCTCAAGTTCAATGACATCGAGTGTGCCGGAGAATACAAGAAATTCGCAGGCGACTATGCCATTCCGCAGAAGGGAAAGGGCACAATGTACGTTTCCTGTGCAAACAATGAGTGTCTGTGAGGTGATATTCATGCAAGCATTACTCAACTCAGGAAGTACTATCGACGAAGGCAGGCTCGCCAAAGGCGGTAACAAGTACTCCGAAGAATACACAAAGGAATGTGCTGTCTGCTGGATGTGCGCAGAGGACTACGCAGCTCTTGGATGCCCCGAGAAGGTTGCTGTAACATCCAGGGACGGAAAGCACACGATAGCAGTTTATCCAAAGGTGACCGAGGCAATGAGGTCCGGTCAGGTATTCATACCAAGGTCAATATGGGCCAACGTGGTTGTCGAACCTGACACATTCTCCACAGGTTCACCACGCTACAAGGGAAGCCCCGTTACCGTTGAACCTACCGATGAAGAGGTACTCAGCGCCGAGGAAATTGTCCTGAAGCTGTACATGGGAGGTGAATAAAATGGTCTACAAGAACATTATCTGTCCTGTTTGTGGAGCTTCATGTGACGATATCCAGATAGATCTTGATGTCAAGAACAATACGATCGATGTCCAGAACGCATGTAAGATGGGTAACGCCAAGTTCCAGGAAGTCGTAAGCCATCACAGGATATTGAAACCAACCATCAGGGAGAACGGCAAGGTCAAAGATGTCAGCTGGGAAGAAGCTCTTGACAAAGCAGCAGAGATCCTGGTCAATTCAAAGCGTCCTCTCTTCTTCCTTGGAAGTGAGACATCATGCGAGGCCCAGGAAGTAGGACTGCACATCGCTGAATACCTCAGCGGCGTAGCAGACTCCAACGCAACCATTTGCCACGGACCAACCGTAATGGGAATCCAGGAGTCCGGTATGGTAGGAGCTACAGCCGGTCAGGCAAAGAACAGGGCTGACATGATCGTCTACTGGGGCGTCAATGCACTGGAATCCATGCCAAGACACATGTCAAGGTACGGTGTCTTCCCAAGAGGCTACTGGACAAAGAGAGGAAGGTTCGACAGGACCATGGTCACAGTAGACCCAAGGGTAACTCCTACAGCCGTAGCATCTGACCTGCACATGCAGCTCAACCCGAACACCGACTATGAGCTTCTCAGTGCTCTGTTCACAATCCTCAACGGTAAGGAACCACATCCATCCGTTGAAGAGATCACAGGAATCCCCATATCCGTGATGAAACAGACCGTTGAGATGATGAAGGAATCAAACTTCGTCGCTATCTATGTAGGACTTGGTGTCTCATCATCATATGGTAAGCACAGGAACATCGAGATAGCACTGAACTTCGTGAAGGAAATGAACAACTACACCAAGTGTAACATCGGTGCACTCAGAGGTCACTGTAACGTAGCAGGATTCAACCAGCTTGCATCCTATCTCTACGGTTATCCATTCGGTGTTGACTTCATGAAGGGATACCCAAGGTACAACCCTGGAGAGACCACAACCGTGGACCTGCTCAGGGAAAAGGATGTTGACGCAGCATTCGTCATGTCAGCAGACCTTGTGAACCACATCCCTGCAGACAGTGCAAAGTATCTCGCTGAGATCCCGATGGTCTGTCTCGATATCGCACCATGCCCATCGACCACAGCAGCAGATGTAGTTCTGCCTGGTGTCATTGATGCTATGGAGTGTGACGGTACGTTCTACAGGCTCGACAATGTGCCTGTACACTTCGAACCATTCACAGATTCCCCATTCACCGAGACAAAGAGCAACGAAGAAACCCTCAAGATGCTCTTTGAAAAGGTAAAGGCAAAGAAGCAGCAGGCATGAGTGAGAACTGGTACTCGGAAAGGAACAGGAAGACTGAGGTCTTCCGAAAGGATGAGGACATCATTTCCTCTCCTTTCTATGTCCCGCTGACGTGCCTGGAGATCACTGAGAACAAGAAACAACACATCAATGTGGACGTTATCATCGAGGAAAAGTTCGACCTTTTCGTGAATAACGTTCATATAACCACTTTTTTTGTAAGCCCACAGGAACTTGAAGAGCTTGCCCTGGGATTTCTCGTCTGCGAGGGATTCATAGAACCTGATACGAAAGTTGATTCCATCAGGATAGAAGATAAGTCCATTTTCTGCGAACTGGAGATCGATACTCCTGAACTGGAAGAACTGACACATCTTGAAAGATGCGGAACCACATCATATCGCAAGAATATGATCAAACACATCAATTCCGATACACACTTTACCACAGATGCCATCATTCACGCAGTGGGACAGCTCAAAGAGGTAGGAAGGATCTGGCACCGCACTGGAGGAGCGCACACATCAATCGTCTGCAATGACCATGGAGAAGTACTCTTCTTCTGCGAGGATGTGGGAAGGGCATGTTCTGTCGACAAGGTCGTCGGCAAGGCTCTGCTCAACAATACAGACCTCTCCAAATGCGCCCTCGTAACCACTGGCAGGCTTGCCTCCACAATGGTCTCAAAGGCAGTCAATGCCAGATTCCCGCTTGTTGCAAGCAAAGGAGCCACCGTGCGTGAAGCCGTGGAACTTGCACGAGAGGCAGAGATAACACTGGTGGCTTTTGTGAGAGGGAAGAATCTGTATGTGTATTCAGGGGAAGAACGGATAATCTGATCTTCATGAAGAAAATTAAAAGAATAAACACCTTCCCACCGAAATCAAAAACATTATATCCCATAACCACCCTACTAAACCCGCGTTAAGTAACACAAATCCATTTAAGAATAATACTAATATTGTAAAAGAAGGTAACATTATGAGTGAAAAAATTGGAATTTTAGCTATTGGGCACGGCAGCAGATTACCTTACAACAATCAGGTTGTCACTGAGATCGCTAACATGATCTCAGAGAACCACCCTGAGTATGTTGTAAAAGCAGGATTCATGGAGAACAGTGAACCTACAGTCGAAGAGGCACTCATGTCCTTTGAAGGTACGGGAGTAACAACAATAGCTGCTGCGCCTGTATTCCTTGCATCAGGCATCCACATCACAAAAGACATCCCCGGAATCCTCAAACTTGACCCTGAGACGAACGAAGGCGAGATCGTGTTTGACGGACAGAAGGTCAGGATAGTCTACGCAAAGCCCCTTGGCAGCGACAAGCTCATTGCAGAGCTTATCTTCAAGAGAGCACAGGAAGTCCTCTAAGTTTCATTTTACTTTTTTGTTGTAAGATAATTACAACAATCTCTTTTTTATTCAATAATACGATTTAATATACGATGATCGGAAAGTTCAGGACCATCGAAATAAACGATGTCATGGACATCTGGTTAAGGACCAATATTACTGCCCATAGTTTCATACCGGAACACTACTGGATTGAAAATTATAACGTCGTCAAAGAAGAATACCTGCCTGTTTCAGCAACCTTTGTTTACAGGGAAGACAACACGATCAAAGCATTCATAAGTGTAGCAGGAAATTGCAGGTGAAGAACTACTGGAGATGATATTCGATTTCGCACAAA
>JAWSUM010000141.1:0-6043 GCA_033549165.1 Methanolobus sp. | reverse complement strand
ATGTATTACTCTCCGCGTAAACAAATGCAAGAGTTCAAAAAACGCCATCCCTGCGTCTTCGCGTCCTTGTGCCTTTGCGTTATTTAAAGTAGTTGAGTGTTGCTGACTTTGAAATTGCAATTCGCAGGATTTCTACAGAGCCCGGCATTCTACCTCACTTTTGTTCCCGGATTGCTATTGAACCGAAAACTGCGATAAAGCCGGATTGTCGCTATGGGAAATTAATAAATAATGATATCCTGAATATATCTTTCATACTTTTAATCATTTATATCGGAGATTATCTATGACCGAACTTGCACCAATAATGGAAAAAACACATGAGTGGGCATCAAAATATGCAAAGAAGAAAGGTTTTATCCTCAATCCTGATGAAGAGATGCTTCAGATGGTCATCGAAGGGCTTTCCAGGAACAAACATGAGCATGGTAAGCAGTATTGCCCGTGCAGGCTGCGAACCGGTGACGACACAGAGGATCGCAAGATAATCTGCCCGTGTGTCTACCATGAGGACGAGATAGAGAACGATGGCAACTGCCACTGCTCTTTGTTCTTCAAAGTATGAAGGTATCCTTTTCTTTGCAGCATAAGAGGTGCTGATATGGCAAGTGTAATGGAAATATACCAGCTGCTTCCAAAAACCAACTGCAAGGAGTGCGGAAAATCAACCTGCATGGCATTTGCCGTAGATCTTCTTGCCCGCAAGTTCAAAGTCGAGGACTGTCCGCCCCTGGTCAGGGAAGATAAGTACAGGGCGAATTACTAGAAGCTTTCGGAGATGATAACTCCTGTTGGGGATGTTACCGAGACCGGGCTTATCGTGCATGCGGACAAGTGCATCGGTTGCGGTAACTGTGTGGTCGCCTGTCCTGTTAACGTGGCCGCCGACCCATTTGGTGCCGGTAGCGGAAAGGCTCCCACATCTGACAAGGTGATACTGAAGGTTGAGGACGGCGTCGTCAAGGCTATGAATGTTCAGGAATGCCGTCGTTTCGGCGAGAATAAGATCCTCTGTGTTGCCTGCATAGACACATGTCCCACCAAGGCAATAGAATTTGTATGATGGATGAGTAATATCGACAGGGGGATCAACTTGGACAACGATTATTATGTATGCACGGGATGTGCACTACTGTGCGATGATATTGGTGTGGAGATCGAGAACGAAAAGCTGACAAAGGTTCATGCTGCATGCAGGAAAGGAGTCGCATTCATGAAGGGATGCAGCCACCCGATGGAAGCCGCTGTGAACGGTGAAAGAACGGATGTGAATTCCGCTATCAAAGAAGCTGCAAATATCCTGAAGAACGCAGAGAATCCACTCATTTTCGGGCATGCTAACTCAAGTTGCGGTGCACAGGAAAAGGCAATAGAGTTAGCCAGAAAGACAAACGGGTACATAGACGATACCTCGTCATTCTGCCAGGGTCCTTTGACAGAGGCCATTATGGAAGGAAAACTGAAGACCTGCACCCTGGATGATGTGAGGCACAAGGCCGATGTAATCATTTTCTGGGGCTCGGACCCTGCAAGCGCACATCCAAGACACATGTCACGTTATTCGTACTTCCCGAGGGGCAAGGAGCGCCAGAGAGGATGGGAAGAGGACCGTACCGCAATAGCCATTGATGTCAGGGAATCCGACACCGCCGGGATATGTGGTAAGAATGGCCTTTACCAGATACCCGTCAAGGGAGATGCAGAATTCATGGATGCTCTGGTAAGCGCACTTTCCGGCAAAGTCCCGAAAACATCCTATGATTTCGACAAAAAAAGGATACTTGAACTTGCGAATATCCTGAAAAAAGCAAAGTTCGGAGTTATATTCGCAGGCCTCGGAATGGTCTACTCCCTTGAGGATAACGAGCCTCTGTACAGGCTCATGGACAAGCTTAACTCGGTTTCCGATTTCCATGTTATTCCGATGTCCGGACATTATAATATGGTAGGTTTCAACAGGAACCTGTTCGAGGAAACAGGATACATCAACCGGGTAAAGTTCGATGGAGCAGAAGTACTGCACGGGCCCGAGTATTCTGTGGTGGAGGCACTGAGGAAAAAGGAAGTCGATGCTGCGCTGGTTATCGGCGCGGACCCGCTCTCAAGCCTGCCACGCTCGATAGTCCGGTATCTTGAGGAAATACCACTTATTACCATCGACCCCTGCCAAACCCTGACCTCCGCAAAGGCTGATGTCACGATACCCTGCGGACTTGTTGGCGTGGAGAGTGGTGGCACCGCCGTTCGTATGGACGGGGTCATAGTCGAGCTGAAACCAATTGTTGCTACCGAACGCATGTCGGATGAAGATGTAATGACGCGTATACTGGAGGAATTATAATGGGATTCGGACAATTCCTTTCTGCACCTGAAGTGAAACTGAGGATAGTAACCTACAGGGATGCTTTTCAGGATGCTGCTAAAGTGGAATCGCTGTTCGGGGAAGAATACAAACGACTGTCTGCAGTGATCCTTCTCGACCCCAGGGATATAACAAAACTCTCAATCAAAGAAGGAGAAACACTCACACTTAAGAACAAGTCCGGCAGCGTTGTCGTCAAAGCTCTTAAATCCGGCTATGATGAGCCGCATTTAGGGACAGCATATATGGTGAACAGCCCCTGGTCCAATGCACTTGTACCCGAGGATTCAGGCGGGACAGGAGTACCCGCATTCAAGGACTTTGAGGTCACTGCATCCAACTCGAAGGGAGCGAAGGTTACGGGGATCAGGGAGATCCTCTGATTTTTTTTACTTTTTGATTCACAGTGACTACTCTTAATCCTAAACCCTTTCGTATATGTCCCCGGAATCAAGATTCTCCACACTGTAAGCCTGCATGATCATTCCGTAGACACCCACTTTTCCCCCGTATATCATCACACCGGTGATACGAAGCCTATCGTTCTTTACTACTGGACAGATACCAAAATAGATAACAACAAGCCTGTGTCCGTTATGCTCTACTGAGAAAATGCTCATATATTTGTTGTTGAGCCAGCCGAATACAACAATGATTGGTATACCCAGAAAGAATGTCACTTTGTTGACTATGTTCGAATCTGTGACAACAGAAACCTCTATCGTTTCCTCTTCATCCATTTCTCCGGACATGATGTGATTTTCTTTGCATTGTTGATATATAGAGTTTCTGGCCAGAAGTTCCAATTCAAAAACAGTTAAAAGTATAACTTGATCCGGAAAAAATCAGTCATTGTAAGCATCATATATCTGCCAGACCCATACGATAAATCCCAATACATAGCCTATAAGTATAAACTGCAGGAACCAGCAGATAACCAGCGCTATCCATATTCCTATAGCCTTGAGTATCTGGCCCTTTACAAGCTGGCCCAGCCCCAGTATGAAAAACGATAGCAGGGCCGGAATGCCGTGTGTTTTCTTTTCGCTCATGGATGTGACCTTTTTGATTATATGACTTGCAGAATGCTATAAGAAGCATTCCGTTCATTGAGTTTGAATTGAATTCATTTCCGATACATCCATGTATATGAATATTTGGTAAAAGTCAAAAAGAGTATGTCTCAAAAAAGAATCGGAAGGACAGATAACTGTCCTTCGTTCACTGTTTGAACCTTCTGCTTGCCAGGAAGGCAAAGGATACAAAAATCAATCCAGGCACTGCAGTAAACCCTGGAGTTTTCTTATCTTCTGCAGTGACAGGCTCGCTTGTGTCATCTTCAGCAAATGTCGCTGCAACAGGTTCCGTTTCGTTGGTAACTGCCGTCAGCTCATCACCCACAACACTGAAAATCGAGAATCCCTGTGTTTCTGCAACAAAATACAGATACTCGTCATTCTCATTTTCGCTTTGTGTGGGCAGCTCTTCCCATTTCCCGTCATTGTAACGTGTCAGGTGGATGGTGGACGGATTGATGTTGTTCTCTCGTATCCATTCCCGGCTTACCTTGAAACGGATGAGAATGTTGTCAGCGTTGTGGCTTGAGATAGTACCCTGGCTGCCAACATCGATGCTCATAAGCTGATAGGAGTTTCCGGGTGGAGCAGAGATGCCTTCCGGTTTATCCGAGAGCACCTGCACTTTTGCAATCACAATACCTTCGTTGTCCTTTGCATCAAAGCTTATTCCAAGCACCGGACCATTACCATCAGAGAGGTCGTATTCCACTTTCGTGCCTCCCATGACATGTTTTATAGAGGTGTAGGTAGATGTGACACCTTCAGACGGCTGGCCGGGACTTACCGAGGCACGGCGGCTTGAGTCGGAACTAGTGGAAGTTACAGTGATATAACCCGTCTGGGTGCTGACATTGCTTCCACCAACATTTGTTGCATTCAGGCTGACAGTATACGTGCCTGCGCTTGTGTAGGTATGTGTAACATTCTGATCAGTCGAATTGGTGCCATCGCCAAAGTCCCAGAACCAGGAGGTCGGAGAATTGGTAGACTGGTCGGTGAAGTTCACGGCAAGCGGAACCGTGCCGGAGGTTACATCAGCAGTGAAACTGGAAACAGGAGCAATTGCTGCGGTGATGTAGTTAGTTTGAGTGCTGACATTGTTTCCACCAACGTTTGTTGCGTTCAGGCTGACAGTATAGGCACCTACGCTTGTGTACGTATGTGTTGGATTTTGCTCTGTTGAGGTGTTACCATCACCAAAGTCCCAGAGCCAGGAGGTTGGGGAGTTGCTCGATTGATCGGTAAAGTTCACAGCAAGCGGAACTGCACCAGAGGTTACATCAACGCTGAAACCTGACACTGAAGCAATGGCGACTGTAATGTAGCTAGTTTGGGTGCTGACATTGCTGCCACCAACATTTGTAGCGTTGAGAGTGACGGTGTAAGTGCCTACGGATGCATAGGTGTGTGTTGGATTCGGATCAGTTGAAGTGTTGCCGTCACCGAAATCCCAGAACCATGAGGTCGGAGTATTAGTAGAGAGATCAGTAAAGCTTACTGAAAGTGGTAGTGCTCCAGAAGTTTCATTCACTGAGAAGTCAGCAACAGGAGCAACGGCAGTAGTGATGTAATTGGTCTGAGTACTGACATTACTGCCACCAACGTTTGTAGCATTCAGAGTAACGGTGTAGGCTCCGACAGCTGAATAGGTATGAGTAGGGTTCTGATCAGTCGAATTTGTTCCATCACCGAAGTCCCAGAACCAAGAAGTCGGAGAATTGGTCGATTGATCAGTAAAGTTCACAGAAAGCGGAACTGCACCGGAGGTGACATCAGCAGTGAAACTGGATACCGGAGCAATTGCTGCAGTAATGTAGTTAGTCTGAGTGCTGATATTGCTGCCACCAACATTTGTTGCATTCAGGCTGACGGTGTAAGTTCCCACGGCTGAATAGGTATGAGTCGGGTTCTGATCAGTAGAAGTGTTACCGTCACCGAAGTTCCATAACCACGATGTTGGAGTGTTGGTGGACTGATCCGTGAATGTAACAGCAAGCGGAACCGCGCCTGAAGTGACATCAGCGGTGAAGCCGGAAATCGGAGCAATCGCTGCAGTGATGTAGTTAGTCTGGGTGCTGACGTTGCTGCCACCAACGTTTGTAGCATTCAGGCTGACATTATAGGTTCCCACGGATGCATAGGTGTGTGTAGGATTCTGATCTGTCGAAGTATTCCCGTCACCAAAGTCCCACGACCACGATGTTGGAGTGTTGGTGGAAAGATCGGTGAAGCTAACGGCCAGTGGAACTGCACCAGAGGTCACATCGGCAGTGAAGCCTGATACTGGAGCAATAGCAACCGTGATATAACTTGTCTGACTGCTGACATTGCTTCCACCTACATTAGTTGCATTCAGGCTGACAGTATAGGTTCCCACGGATGCATAGGTGTGTGTCGGGTTCTGGCTGGTAGAGGTGTTGCCGTCACCAAAGTCCCACGACCATGAAGTCGGAGAATTGGTGGACTGATCCGTGAATGTAACAGCCAGCGGAACAGCACCGGAAGTAACATCGGCAGTGAAACCGGATACCGGAGCAACGGCAGTAGTGATATAACTGGTCTGGGTACTGACATTACTACCACCAACATTGCTTGCGTTAAG
>JAWSUM010000140.1:0-6107 GCA_033549165.1 Methanolobus sp. | reverse complement strand
CCGCCTTTATGATCTCATGGGTTCCCAGTGCAAAGATCTCTATCTCTGAAAGACCGGCAGGGCCGTTAAGAACAACTGTTTTTGCACTCCTGATCTCTTTGGAATATGCCACAATGGTCTCGAGGCCGATATCGTTTATAGGCAGGCCATTGGCTGGAAGCTCATCCACCTGTACTTCAACTCTCTTTCCATCATCGTTCAGTGCAACATCGATAGGGAGGCCGATCTTGCCGTCAAACTCATCAAGGATCTTCTTTCCGCGTTCTATCTGGTCGAGATAACCCTGGGATTCTATGAAATCCATATTGACCTTACCGATATCAACGCCACTTGCCGCGAGCACGACATTTGCCACTACTCCGGTAAGCAGCACCCGGTCTGCACTCCCATTGGACAGTACGTTCTCGGCAACCTTGAGTGAATCATCCACCTTCGCACCCCCCAGTACAAAGATGCAGGGACATTCGCTGCCCTTCAAACCCCTATCAAGGGAGTTTATCTCTTTTTCCATAACCCTTCCAGCCCCGCTTGGCAGAACCTCGGTAAAACCGGTAATGGAAAGCTGTGAACGGTGGGACACCGCAAAGGCATCATTGAGGAAGATATCCATCAGGGGTGCGAGCTTTTTCACCATGTGGGTCTGAGCGTGCTCTCTTGCAGGTCGCTTGAGACTTTCCTCGGCGTAGAACCTGACATTCTCAACTAGTATAACATCCCCTTTTTCCATGGAAGCGATCCTGGCCCTTGCATGACTGCCGAAAATGTCATCCACATACTCGACCTCTTTTCCAAGGTACCTGGACATGCGTTGTGCATGTGGTTTCATGGTAGTAAAATCACTTTTTCCAGCCCTGCTCTGATGCGCAAGTAACACGACCTTGGCATCTTCCAGGTCCTTTAATGTGGGGATATGGCTTTTTATCCTCATATCATCAAGAATGTTCTCCTCAGGGTCCATGGGTACATTCAGATCCACCCTCACGAGGACCGTTTTTCCATCCACATCAAAATCATCGATAGTAAGATAATCTCTGGCAGTCAAATTTCCATCACCACTAAATTGTCAACTGTAAATATCTGGCAATATAGGTCTATATACATAATATCTTTATGAGATATAAATACAGACAACTATCATTAATTTTGGTGTAGATACACCAATGACATTATAATTTTTGCGTATAGCGGGTATCCGGACCAGCTTAAAAAAACATTAAGAACAAAACACCAAAAAAACCGCAATCCAAAAACTACCAAAAACTACCAAAAACTAATATTTGTTGACCTGTAATTTCCAATAGTAGTTTTGAATGGTAATTTTCAACGGTGATAACATGAAGATAATTGGAATTTCCGGAAGTCCCAAATCAGGTGGCAACAACGATAAACTCATCGAAAAGATGCTTGGTATTGCAAAAGATAGAGGTTTTGAGACAGAAAGTGTCCTTATCTCAGCATCCAAAATAGCTCCCTGCACAGCCTGCGGTGTTTGTGCCAAAGGAGAAAAATGCCCGATTGATGACGATATGCAGCCAGTATACGATAAACTCGCACATGCAGACGGAATCATCGTCTCATCACCCGTGTATTTCGGAATAATGACAGCACAGCTCAAGGCACTTTGTGACAGGAGTGTCCTTCTCCGGAGGCAGGGCTTCCAGCTGAGCAACAAGGTGGGTGCAGCAATGGCCATCGGCGGTTCAAGGAACGGAGGGCAGGAAAAAACTATCCAGTCAATCCATGAGTGGATGCATATACATGGCATGATCGTTGTCGGTGACGGCGGACACTTTGGAGGAATACTCAAAAAACCTGCAGCCGAAGATGAAGAAGGCATGAGAACAGCAGAAGACACGATCAATAAGCTGTGCGATGTCCTGATGATGATGAAATTATCCTGAAGCTTTTTTCTGGGGACAACTAAACCCCCCTCATTCTCATTTTTTCCATAACAAACGATTTAAACAAATTGATACAATATTGTTCTGGGAGCAATATTCAAAATGTGGTGTTATAATGGGAGAAACGATCAATCCTCAAACAGAAGATCCTGAGTTCAGGCCACCTGATGATTTTGTCAAAAGTGCGAATATCAATGACCCTGATATATACAGAAAAGCAGACGAGGACTTTGAAGCATTCTGGGAAGAGATTGCAGAAGAGATAGAATGGTTCAACAGATGGGAACGTGTCCTTGAGTGGAAGGCACCTCATTCAAAATGGTTCATCGGAGGGAAACTGAATGCATCATATAACTGTCTTGATGCAAATGTAGAAAAGAACGGAGACAAGCTCGCGATCATCTGGGAGGGGGAGGACGGAGACATAAGGAAATACACATACAGAGAACTCCTGAATGAAACGTCCCGCCTTGCCAATGCCCTTAAGGAACTTGGTGTGAAAAAAGGCGATATCGTTACAATTTACCTGCCAATGATACCTGAGATCATAATCTCGATGCTTGCGTGTGCAAGGATAGGTGCCCCGCACAGTGTGGTCTTTGCAGCCTTCTCAGGTGAATCGCTGTGCACACGTATTGCGGATGCCCGAAGCGACCTTGTCATAACCTGTGATGGTTACTACCGGAGAGGGAAGGTTGTCGAGCAGAAGACAAAAGTCGACTGTGGTTTGACATCATGCGGCATGGTGCAAAAGGTTGTTGTGGTCAAGCATCTTGGAAATGACATCCAGATGAAAGCCGGAAGGGACAGGTGGTGGCATGATCTCATGGAGGCAGCTGAGCCGGTATGTGAACCCGAGGTCATGGATTCCGAAGATATGCTCTTTTTGATGTATACCAGCGGCACCACCGGAAAGCCCAAAGGGATCGTGCACACGACCGGCGGCTATCTGGTCGGGACACATATTACCACTAAATGGATATTCGACCTCAAGGACGATGATATATACTGGTGTACCGCTGACTGCGGATGGATCACAGGACATTCATACATTGTATACGGACCCCTCTCGAACGGTGCAACCGTTCTGATGTACGAAGGCGCTCCGGATTATCCGAAAAAGGACAGGTTCTGGGACATAGTTGAAAGACACAAAGCAACTATACTGTACACTGCTCCTACAGCCGTCAGGTCCTTCATGAAATGGGGAGATGAGTGGCCTGCAAAACATGACCTTTCCACACTCAGGCTGCTGGGTTCTGTGGGCGAGCCTATCAATCCTGGTGCATGGCTATGGTACCATGAGAATATCGGAAAGGGCAGATGCCCTATTGTGGATACGTGGTGGCAGACCGAGACAGGGATGGTGCTTATAACACCTCTCCCAGGGATCACAACCACAAAACCCGGAAGTGCGACTTTTCCATTCCCTGGTATCAGGGCAGCTGTACTGGATGAGAAAGGCAATGAGATGCCTCCCGGAAAGGACGGCCTTCTGGCGATCACAAGACCCTGGCCGAGCATGGTAAGGACCATTCATGGAGATGAAGAGAGGTTCATAGAAACATACTGGACCAAATGGGACAAGGACACCTATTTTGCCGGTGACGGGGCAAAAATAGATGATGACGGATATTTCCGTATAAGCGGGCGTGTTGACGATGTGATCAAGATAGCCGGCCATCGTATCGGTACTGCAGAGATCGAAAGCATACTTGTGTCACACCCGGCGGTTGCAGAAGCAGGAGTTGTAGGAAAGGCAGATGAGATAAAAGGAGAGGTCATCTACGGTTATGTGATACTGAAATCCGTCCTGAGTGGAGATGATAAGCTGAAAAAAGAGCTCATTGCCCATGTTGATGCCAATATAGGACCTTTTGCACGTCCCAGGAGGATCATCTTCTCAGACGAACTCCCGAAGACTCGCAGCGGTAAAATAATGCGCAGGGTACTCAAGGCAATAGCCAATGGAAGGGATACCGGTGACGTTACAACCCTGCAGGATCCGGATGTAGTTGATGCACTTAAAATAAAGACTGAGGAAGCTGAACACCTTTAATGGCGTAACCCAGAGAGCTGCGATGGCTCTCATTGTTCTCTTTCCTCATTTCTTCAAAATTTGAGACTCATACTTTCAGCTATCGCTTTCAGGTCAACATTCTTTTCCAGCAGTTCAACTATCCTGTCAAGTTTTACTTTTTGTTTTATGTGAGCATGACCGATGAGTTGCTCCATTCTCTCGATTGTGGACATTGTATCACCACGGACAAGGATCACTGGAATGTCCGCTTCTTCAGCACTTGCAAGGACAGCTCCGCTTGGCAGCATATTTCCGGTCAGTACCAGGCATCTTACCCTGGATTCGATAGCAGCCATCTGTATGTCTGCTCTGTCACCCCCGGTTATCACGGCACTGTTGGGTATCCTCCTGAAATACTTGATAGCAGAACCTGCTTCCATGGCCCC
The DNA here is from genome assembly GCA_033549165.1 of Methanolobus sp. Taxonomy (GTDB): domain Archaea; phylum Halobacteriota; class Methanosarcinia; order Methanosarcinales; family Methanosarcinaceae; genus Methanolobus. The sequence continues at coordinate 1,740 of JAWSUM010000140.1, read as the reverse complement.
GACAAGATAATTATCCACAAATTCATCGAGCCTGTCCGCACCCACAAGGACCTCTGCGCGCAGACCTTCAACGATCTCAGAGATAGGTACCGAACGGAGTGTCTTATCCTGCGGGATTATCCCGAACACCTTGATATTTTTCTTTTCCAGGAAAGGGACAACAAGCTCGGTGACTCTTTCCATCATTTCTGTCGGCACCTCGTTGAGGATGATGCCTGCAAGTATTTTGGGGTCCTGTATTATACGCAGGTCACACAATATACGATCTAGCGCATAAATGGAATCAAAACGAGTCACAAGCAACATTTTAGTCCCTAGCTTGGAAGCTATCTCGGGATCGGAAAGATTGTACATCGCTCCACCCCCGATACCTCCCGTACCTTCTATAAAGACAACATCCTTGTCTTCCGAGATTGCAGAATAGGCTTCTATAAGCCTCTCATCAAGGTCTTTTTTGACACCTGTAAGTGCATCATCTATCAAACTGTCTGTAAGGTGGATAGGAGTGATCAGTTTGGTAGGATCATCAAGTCCGAGCATTGCCTTGATGCCTTCTGCATCCTCATCGGTAAGGGAACCATGCACATCTATCAGGAGATTTCCCACCGGCTTCATGTATCCGACTACATAGCCCCTGTCACGGAATATCTTGCCCAGCCCCATACATATGGAACTTTTGCCTGAGAATTTCTCTGAAGAACTAACCAATATCGATGCCATTATATTGCTCCCTTGAACCTGATCTCTATTATATTGAATCCTGAGTAGTGTTATAGTAGTATTATGATAGTTATGATAGATCTGTTGATACGTCTTACTTTAAGTTTACATCTATAGTGAACCTTACATCCATTGCAACACAACCCTGTCCATCCTGCATGACCATCAAAGGATTTATCTCGAATTCCAGGATCTCGGGGAAGTCTGTTACAAGTTGTGATATCCTTATAAGTGCATCAATGACAGAATTGATATCTGCAGGCGCCTCTCCTCTGACACCCGCAATCAGCGGATAGGACTTGATGGATGATACCATGTGTTTTGCTTCGTCAATGCTTATCGGTGCCACGGCAAAGGATACATCCTTGAGGAACTCCACATAGGTACCACCAAGCCCGAACATTAGCAATGGACCGAACTGCGGGTCACGGTTCATACCAATGATAACCTCTTTTCCGCCTGAAATCATTTTCTGCATCTGGACGCCGGTTATCCTTGCGTCCGGCATGTAGCGATGGACATCCGACATCATGGAATTATAAGCACGTTCCACATCGTCTGCATGCTGCAGGTTAAGGCGTATACCTCCCACATCGGTCTTGTGGGATATGTCCGGAGAGACTATCTTCATGACTACGGGATAACCCATATCTTCAGATACCGCTACAGCCTCCGGTAGTGTTTTCACGATCCGGGAATCGACCACATTGATACCATATGAGGACAGCAGGCCCATGGATTCAAGACCGAGGATGCGTTCCTTATTCCCGACAGCGGTCTTTATTATGCCATCGGCAACATCCTTATCTGCACTGATCTTCTTCGGGGAACTGTATTTTCGGTTCTTTATTGAATAATAAGTACATAGTGCATCCATACTGGCAACTGCCCGCTCCAGGGAAGGATAATTCGGGATACCGCTTTTTTGAAGCAGATCTTCTCCCTCTGCAATGCGCGTTCCTCCCGCGAGATTGCACAAAATGGGTTTTTCCGACATCCGTATCGTATCAACGATCTTTT
>JAWSUM010000139.1:0-6171 GCA_033549165.1 Methanolobus sp. | reverse complement strand
GAGCAATGGTATCTCGATCTTTGGAGGGTAGTATTCATCGAGCCTTGTGATCCTCTCAAACAGTTCCGACCCCTTCCGGTCGTAGAAGAACATGGACGGAAGGGTCTTAGGATTAGACTTCAGGCAGGCTACCAGTTTATCCCTGATCGAACTTTCTCCGACCTCTGGCATGAAATCATCTATGATCATCTTCCGGCACACCCGTTTCAAAAGGCAGATCATTATTGCTCCACTCGAACCATCCACCGTCATAGACTGCGGAACTGTCCCAACCCATAAGCCATGCGTTGAAGAATGCCTCACTGCCCCTCCAGCCGGTCCCGCAGTAGAATGCATTGCGCTTTTCAGGAGTGATACCGGCTTTCTTCCAGTTTTCCGCAACTTCCCCGTACTCGCGCATGGTATGGTCCAGGTTCCTGTAGTTTTCCATGTGGTAAGCGTCCGACCCGCAGTCCCCGAACACTGCTCCCGGTATACGGCCTTTTTTCTCGATATAGTTGTAACCGCTTACCTCTCCAACATATTCCCGCCAGCTTCTGACGCAGACCAGATTCTTGCCAGGAGATGAGAGAATCTCTTGAGCTTCCTCAAGGTCAACAGCAAGTTCCGGTTTCTGGGGAATATCGACCCCAAATGACACCCTGCTGTTCCTGGCAGGCTCTTTCGTGATTCCATAGCCTGAATCAAGCCATGACTGAAGACCGCCATTTAGTATGCGAACATCTTTTACACCGGCATAGAGCATGATGAATGCACACCTCATTGCACCCAGGTGGCCAGCACTGCTTCCGGGAAAAGGGTCCTCGTTCCTTGGATAGGAGAACCTTCCATAAACGATGACCGTCGTATCATGCGATATGCCGGCGCTTTCCAGTGCTTCTTTCAGTTCTTCGGACGAGCGTCTATTCCATGTTTCCGGAGATTCAAGAGAATTCGTGTCAATTGATATTGCTCCCGGAATATGCCCCTCATCATAATCCGAAGGATTCCTGTAGTGAGCATGACACACAACGAATCTGTTATTGTCATACTCAGGAGCGGTGTTTTCTGTTAGCAGCTGATTCAGCCAGTCAGCTGAGACCAGTTGCCTGTATCTTTCAAGATATTCCATGGGCAGGTCCTTTTCCGCCCATTCAAAAAAGGAGTTAAAAATAGTTACATCAGAGTATCCGGCCTTTTCAAATTGTTTTGCCACCTCTTCTGTCTTATGCCTGTCATAACTATAGATAAGCAGAGAATCTTCCGGCAGGATTCCTTTATTTCTGACTATCTCTATCCAGTCGATGTAGTGTGACCATTTATAGGGCAGTGATTTTGCATCTTTTATGTGTCCACCTTTTGATTCTCCACCTTCTTTCCATCCGTTATAAGCATCAACGGACCTTATATCAATTAACTTATATTTATCTAAATTTATAGATAATTCGTCAGTCGTAATTTCCCCCATAAAAAATACATAGGTTTATTGATATATATGTTATTCAGTTTTTAATTACATATAACATATAATTATTATAACATAAATAAAAATAATAGCTGTCGAAACTTGTAAGTCGACAGTCAGAACTGAATCTTCTTTAATTGATTACGGAACATATTTGCTCCAATATATACTGCATTGAAAAAATGAAGGCTTGAAAAGGATCACTCTGTTTGTGGATATACCACTTTAAAGTTATCCATTTCCTCCAGCTTTTTCACGAGAGGATGGTCAAATTTGTCCTGCATCAGGAAAGTGAATTGTGCATCAGGGTTCAGTTCTGCAAGCCTGATGGTATTAAAATAAGCCTGCTCCAGCGACTCGACATCAGGAGTCCTCACAACTTCCGCATTCAGCGGATATATCTCCATAAGTTCCTGAGGATAGGAACCAAATGGCGGTTTGAAGATCAGCACATTGTCATACTGGCTGTCCGTTTTTCCGGGAGATGAACGTATCAGGGCTGAGCCGGTGATGGTGAACCGGTCAAGCTGGTCTGCAAAGCGCAGCACCTCGGGACGTCGGGCGGATTCCGGGCCGCTGTAGAAGAAAGTGGACTTGGATGCGGGGTCCAGTTCCTCAAGCCAGGGTGAGTAAGTGTACATCTGCTTGAGAGCTTCCAGCATACGCGGATGAGAGCGGCAGCGCTGCTCTACTAGTTCCAGGAGGTTGCCCTCCCATATGGCCTGCTTGACCTCACGCACTTCCTCGAAAGTGACATAGAGGTTGTGCCGCGCCAGCAGTTCGATGCAGTTGTGAGCCTTCTTCAGCTCTTCTGCAGAGTGGCTCATACATATTGGACATGAGCACGGCAGGTATTTCAGGTCGTCAACGTGATATGTTCCTCTGGAAGTGATGTAGCGCCTGTCCTTTGCATAGAGGGCATAAGCCGCCGAGTCGAACAGGTCACATCCCAGAGCCACAGCCAGGGCGAACATCATTGGATGGCCTGCACCGAACAGGTGCACCGGAGCAGTTGGATCGAGTCCTTTCTTGGAAGATGCTATGACATCCACAAGGTCAGCATAGCGATATGTCTCCATGAGCGGGACAACGGCTCCGAAGGGGTAGACATCGAAACCAACCTCTGAGAGGGTTCTGGCGCATCTTTCCCTGAGTTCGGGGAAGGTGGAACCCTGTACCGGACCCGCAAGCAACATGCCATCTTCTTCTCTGACAAGCTCACGGGCGGCCTTCAGGCGGCCGATGGTGATCTCCAGTTCCTCTTCGGCACGATTGAAATGTACGTCAGGAGGAGTGGGTATGTCCAGCGGGACGGCAATATCTGTGCCGATCTTCTGCTGGAAGTCGATGATCATCTCATTTGTGACCTCGACCTCACCATAAACGGATAGCTGGAACGAGCCGGAATCTGTCATTATTGGACCGTCGAAATCCAGGAGAGCATGCAGGCCGCCCTTGAGTGCCTTCTCACGCAGTTCGTCCTTGCGGTAGATGATATATGAATTAGTGATGAGTATCTCTGCCCCGAAATCCTTCATCTCCGAGGGTTTAATGGTCTGGAGGTTGGGATTGATAACAGGCATGACGGTAGGAGTTTCCACTACTCCGTGCGGTGTTGCCAGCCTGCCGATGCGGCCTGCTGCATCCTTATGGATAATATCGAATCGTGATGACATGTAGGGGGTAGATAAAGGTGAAGATATATGTAACTTCCTTCAACAGGCCCTATAGAAATGCAACTTAAAGGTCTGGATTTCCAACTACCGGATAAATGCAATAGTTTTCGGTGCTGCAGCGAAGGAATGTGCCGCCTGCGGCGGATAGTCGTGTTGTCCTTTGTTTGCCGATTGTTTCTAAGGGAAATAAGAGAAACATAAAGTCGCAGGGCACGAAGAGGATAGACATGATCTTGGCACCGTTGCGCTCTTGAGTTAGTTATTCCACCAGGGGTTCTACAGAGCTCTTCAAAGAGTATTTTTAAACATGGATAAACGTACATGTGCGAAAGAATTAATATCGATTGGTGCATACTTGCGAAGAGTGTGGAAGAAACTCTTTGCAACAAGTGAATACAAAGCGAAAATCTAATTGTACTATAATGGATAATTCGTTACTACAAAACTTCCTTACATAATCCAGTGAAACTTTATGATCGAAATTACATGGATCTTCATTTTTCTGTGTCTTGTACAATCGGCTATCTTTTCAGGTCTGACAATCGGCCTTTTTGGTCTTAGCCCTTTAAGGCTTGAGATCGAAGCGGAACTAAAGAACCCTTATGCGGTGAAACTTATAGGTCTTCGTAAGGATTCACATTACCTGCTTTCCACTTTACTGTGGGGAAACGTAGCGGTAAATACTCTGCTGGCACTGCTCACAGACACCATAATGACAGGGGTTGCAGCCTTTGCCTTTTCTACAGTGGGCATAGCCACATTCGGAGAACTACTGCCTCAGGCATATTTCTCCCGCAATGCTCTGAAGATGGGAGCATATCTTTCACCTCTGGTAAGGTTCTACGGGATAATTCTCTACCCTGTGGCTAAACCTTCCAGTATTGTCCTTGACAGAATACTTGGAAAGGAAGAGGTAGAATATTTCAAAGAAAGGGCATTTCGTACCATGATAATGAAACATGTCAACAGTTGCCAGTCAGACATTGGGAAATGCGAAGGTATAGGTGCTCTGAACTTCCTTTCCATAGATGACCTTGCTATCAAAAAAGAAGGATCAGTGATACACCCCCAGAGTATCATAAATCTGCCTTTCGAGAAAGGCAGGCCAATATTCCCTGTGATCGAAAGAGACCCCGGTGATGCACTGCTCAGAAAGATCGCCGCATCAGGCAAGAAATGGATTATAGTCGTGAACGAAAAGAATGAACCAAAAATAGCCATTGATTCGGATGGTTTCCTCCGGGGTGCCCTCAGGATAGATATGGGTTTCGACCCCTACAGGTACTGTCATCATCCGATAGTGGTCTCAGATCCTAATGAAAAGATAGGCAGTGTCATAAACCGCCTTAAGGTATATCCTGTGGACGTGGAAGATGATGTTATCGACGAGGATCTCATACTCTACTGGAACAAGGATGATCCTGAGAGGAAGATAATTACGGGTTCGGATATCCTTGGACGTCTGTTGCGTGGATTGGTTATAAGAGTAGAATGAATGAATTTGCAGGCATAGGTCTAAGTGAACATCAATACAGGTATTTGGAGTCACAGTTCATGTCAACTGCAGAATAATGGCCATTTGCAAGATAGAAGACAGAACAAAAGAAACCTCCTGCGGCATCAGTTTTCTGCAACGTTCAATAAACCTGCAAGTTCAAGGCCTTCGGGACCAATATCAGATAACTGATTGAATGCATCTGATTTCGAGATATATTTCTCGGTTCTTGTTTCATCCGGACGTTCTATCTTTATAGTGATCTCTTCCTTATTATAACCTTTAGCGAAGCACTCATTGACCAGAGCACCATACTTTGCAGCGATTATTTTGAGGTAATCCAGCACCCTGTTTTCAGATATTGCGTCTTTTCCATCGATAAATAAATGTGTGAGCACACTGGACTGAACAGCCACGGAAAAGTACTGTTTCATTTTATTTATTAGCAGCAAAACCTCTTCATCTTCAATGGATTTTGCCAAATCCTCATCAATAGTTATGTCCTTATCATTATGGAATATTATGAAAGTGTTCTCATCTGCAACAATCTTGAATAAATGTTCCGATTTATTATCCCTTATAACTGCTTCAAGATGCTCATCTCCATCATAGTTCATTGATGTAATGAGGTAATCGGACAGATCCATGTCCTTCACTTTGTTCTCATGATGCAGTAAACCACCCGAAACCCACACAGGCAAAGAGAATTTTTCGTAGAGATCATCTACTTTGAGTTCATTTGTATTAAACTCCAGATCGAACCAGTACTCCATGTTTTCAGCAAAAGATATCTGTTTGCCACTGGTCCTCCTATCTTCCTGCAAAAAAGAGTAAGTATCTACAGAATCATATATTCCACCTTGAAAGAAGGGATTCAGAATGGATATCATCTTATGGTTCAATTGTTGTATCTGATAGTCAGCAGTTTTCACACTTTCTTCAAGTTGCTTCTCTAAATCCGTTTTCTTTTTGGAGGAGATGGACGCTATTGCCGCGATGGTTTCATCCACTATACCTGTCGGATTTAAAGATTCAGCGCTCGCAGATTTTTGCCGGACTGCCGTAATAATACCAGTTTCAAATTCGTCTATTTCCTTGATTCTTGTCTCTACCGATACCATGTCTTTTTTCTTCATTTCATTGAGATTGGTTGCTGCATTTTCAAGAGGAATTATTTCCTTTGATATTTTTAGGAAATCCTGCAGATCTTTAATGAAATCTCGCTGAAATGGCAATTCTGTGGAATCCTGAAAAGTATATTTCACCCTATAAACCCCCATAGTAATCTGTTCTTAATGGATAAAATACTGTTGTAAATAAGACGATATAGAAAAACTGGCGCTGCAAAAATCCTTAAAATAAACCACTCACTTAAAAATAAGAGAATAGCGAGAGTACCTGACAACAATAATAAGATAAAATCAACAAAGAAGACAGAGAATTGGGACCAGAGTCAATGCTCCTCATGTTCAGATCATTGTTTTCAGAAAAAACAGTCATAAGATTATATAAGTGAGCCAGCAGCGATCCGTAGTTCCCGAAGACTCTCGTACTTC
>JAWSUM010000138.1:0-6186 GCA_033549165.1 Methanolobus sp. | reverse complement strand
CGGGATTGTCGTACCTGCAAGTTCCAGTGCCTGGAGTCCTGCATACAATGGTCCTACAGCATTGGCCACATCGTTTGAACCGTGGGCGAATGCGATGTAACATGCGGTCATTGTCTGGAGTATCACGAATTTATTCTCTATCTTGTAAGGGTCGTCCGTCTTCTGCAATATGAAATACCTGATAAGCGAGAAGATCAAAAAAGCAATTAAAGCGCCCAGCAGGGGTGAGACCAGCCAACTGCCCGCTATTTTTGCAAGAACTCCCCACTGTATCTCACTATATGCAATAATGCCTTTATAAGCAGCTATCAGTCCGAAACCAAGGACAGCTCCTACAATTGAGTGGGTTGTGGAAACAGGAAGGTTGTAGAAAGTTGCAAGCGTGATCCAGAAACCTGCTGCAAGGATCGCAGCTAGCATTCCGATAGCCACCAGATGCGTGTCGACCTGGCTGATCGTGTCAATGGGCACTATGCCTTTGGCAATCGTGGACGTGACTCTCTTTCCGAAAAGTACGGCGCCTGCGAATTCAAAGATTCCTGCGACAATAATAACCTGTTTTATAGAAAGCGCGCCGCTACCTACAGACGTTCCCATAGCATTGGCAAGGTCATTTGCGCCAATGTTCCATGCCATATATAAACCTGCAATAACAAGTAAAATTACCAGCGGATCAAATAAGACCATCGTTCTCCTCTATTTATTTTTTGTAGGGCAACGGAACGTATATAGATAAACCTGTCTTGCATAGACTATATAGCAATATGTATTTTATATATGTCTGAAAAGACCTCATATCCTGAAAAAAGAGTCAAGGGTCCGCTGAGCTCTGATGTCTGACAGCATTCTGGCCTTTGCTTTCCACTCTTTGTAGGGTGTCCTTATGTGGGTGGACATGGCATGCAGTGCAGATTCAACAGATTCAAAGTTCATGGGTCCGGATCCCATGGCCTCACGTACTCCTTCGCGCACGACCCATACGCCAAGGGGAGCCCAGTATTCGGGTCTTATCTCCCTTACCACAAAAACCGATGCCTGCCTGCGAATACTTTTCAGGTACTCAAGCACGCCAAGCCTGCAGGCATAGTAACCTCCCGCAAGATTGGAATACCCCTTCTTTCCGGAAAAACCTTCGCTATCCGACTCTATCCATGTGTTCTGCCCGGACCATACCGTACGCGGCATCCATACTTCTATAAGCTCGAAGCTGAAAGCCCGTGGCATGAGCAGAACCTCGAAATGATTGCCGAAAACCCCTCCGCTGAATACCTGTATGTCACTTATCTGCTGATAGTCCCTGATCTCGCCGAGCAGGTCCTTGCCCACAAGGTCGTCAACAGCGGTTATGGACCATCGTGTCGGCACCAGGCGTCTTTCCTGGCCAAGCAGTCCGATGGAAAAAAGTCGTGTTATATGTTCCGCAGGAATATTGCTGTCCCACAACTCGGAGATGGCATCCTTTGCAAGTGCGTCGGTGTCGTAGACAAGGGAATCGACCTTTTTTGGTACTTTCGGGTTCTCGGTGATATCAAAGTCCTTCAATTCACCGGATGGCCCCATGGGGGTGAGTACATTATCGAATTTGAGCTTGTTCTGGATAGGTTTGCTGAACCAGGCCTCGGTGTCTACGGGTTTCTTTGAGAGGGCCAGCTCCTGTGATCTCTCTATCAGAGGATTGTCCGGATTGCGAGCATTCTTTACGTTGATGCCGGTATTTGCTCTGACCAGCTGGGAACGTGAGGAGATAACATCCTGTATCCCCATCCTGAGCAGAGCTTTTGGGTCCTCCAGCAGGATTGCCTCCTCTCCGTCCAGCTGAGGGGGTATCATCGGACCGGCACGCACTTCCGGATAATTGTGCCTGCCTACAAAAACAGAAGGAGGTGATGCTCCAAAGATGGAAGTTTCGCCGGCTATTCCGGAAAATACGGATTCGACCGATCTGAACTTTTCCAGTATTGGACAAAAAGGGCGACCACAAAGTCCTTTTCCTTTACATTTGACACAGAGACTGCTATTCAATGATTCTCCGACTCTCCGCAAAGGGCACAATAGCCAGCTTCAGGCTCGTTCCTGTTCAACCACCCGGATCTCTGCACGTACTTGCATATGTTGCACATTCCTATGACCTCTTCTTTCGGACTCAGGCCTCCAAGCAGTTCAACTGTGAATTTTCTGATCTCTTCGTGGGCATCCTCTGAAAAATCAATTTCAGCACCTCGTTTCTCACTAAGATACTGGGAGACGGCTGCTCTTGAAAGCCCCAACACTTCTGCAGCTTCCTGCTGGCTGCGGCCATGTTCGCTAATGATCATACGGGCAATTTCAGCACGTATAGCAGGCAAAACCCGCTGAACCATAATCTCACACGTGGTTTTCACAAAATCATCCTCTTTTTCAAATATTAGTCCGTACTTCTCCCCCTGTAATCTTCAATGGCTCTATGAAGGGCGACCAGAGCAAACCCCGAGCATCTTGTCTTGTCCTCAGGAAGTCCTCCAAGGGCATCGATGACATCTTTGTTCTTTAGGGCAAGTGCTTCATCAATGGTCTTTCCTTTCGCGAGCTGTGTGACCATCGTTGATGTGGAGATCGCCACCACACAACCAAATGTTTTGAACCTTACATCTTCGAGTACGTCATCCTTTACCTTGATGTATATCGTAATGATATCTCCGTCAACCGTGCTGCCTGTTTCGCCGACACCGTCTGCATCTTCGATCACTCCCACGTTCTTCGGATTGGTGAATTCCTCGATCACTTTTCTTGAATACATAAGCATCTTCCCTATTACGATCAGCTTTTTGAGATAGCAGACATTTCCCTGAGCTTTCCAACGCTTTCCTCCAGGGACTGAGCTACGTAATCGATCTCTTTCATGGTGTTATCCTTTCCAAGACTTATCCTTATGGTACCATGGATATAGTCCGTATCAAATCCGATAGAACTCAGCACGTGTGATTCCTTTTTTGACCTTGTAGAACATGCAGAGGCTGTTGATACTGCAATCCCCTTTATATCAAGTAGCATCTGAAGCGATTCCCCTTCCACATACTTGAAGCTCAGGTTCACGTTGTTCGGAAGGCGCTTTTCGGGATGGCCGTTCAGGTGCACATCCTCGATACTGTCAAACACCTTCCCGATAAGTGAATCACGGAGCTTGCGCATATGTGCGGGGTCATTCCCGAGTCGCTCCTTTGCAAGAGAAGCAGCTTTTCCGAGACCCACAATTCCGGGGATGTTCTCTGTACCAGGTCTCAGGCCCTGCTCGTGTCCGCCTCCGAATATGAAGGGCTCCAGATCAGTGCCTTCTCTTACATATAGTACACCTACCCCTTTTGGTCCGTGTATCTTATGCGAAGAGATGGACAGCATGTCAATTCCCAGTTCATTAACGTCAACAGGGATCTTTCCCACAGACTGCACTGCATCTGTGTGGAAATATATGTTATTTTCCTGTGCGATCCTGGCAATCTCCTCTATCGGCTGTATTGTCCCTATCTCGTTATTCGCGTGCATGACGCTGATTATGGAAGTGTCGCCCCGTATGGACCTTTCAAGTTCAGCGACATCAAGGATACCTTCACTGTCAACAGGTACGTATGTGACATCGTATCCGATGCTCTCAAGGAATTTACAGGTACTGAGCACTGCAGGATGTTCTATCACAGATGTGATGATGTGTTGACCTCTGTCGGTTTTACAATTCCTTTTGGCAAGCACTCCTCTGATGGCGAGATTGTCCGATTCCGTACCGCCTGAAGTGAATATTATCTCACTGGACTTCGCACCAATGGAATCGGCGACCTGCTGGCGTGCTGCAGAAAGTGCCTCTGCCGCTTCATGCCCGAATGAATGTAAACTCGATGCATTGCCAAACTTCTCTGTAAAATATGGTAACATGGAATCAAGCACCAGAGGGTCTACTGCGGTAGTTGCACTGTTGTCCATATAGATACGTTTCATAACACTCATCATTACTAGCGGCTACATTTAATAAATAGGTAACCTACAGTGTAATTTAAGATACTTAGGGGTGTGACTTAAAACTCCGAAAAGTTGTGTGAAGAAATCCTCACACAAAACAAATAGATCCTAAGTATGATTCCTTAAAAAATTATTAATCCTTTATCTGATCAGGAGAGAATCCCCGTTCAACAAGAACTTCTTTCATGCGCCCCAGATGGTTTCCCTGCAATTCGACGCCATTGCCTTTTACAGTACCGCCACATGCAAACTTAGATTTCAGATATGTGGAAAGCTCATGAAGATCTATCTCATGGGCATCAAAACCCTCTACGACAGTGACTTCCTTTCCGTATCTTCTTCTGTTTACCTTCACCGTTATTCTTTGCTGTTCCTTTGCCACTTCCTCGCATATGCAAAGCTCCTTTGGCAATCCGCAGACCGAACACATTTCAGAACTCATCTTGTGGTATATCCTCCGAGATTATTATCTATTTTAAACACTCCATAGTCTTTAACTAAAATAGATGATTAAACTAAACAGCGATGATATTAAAATCTAATGGTGATTACGTTGCTACACACGTCGAATTTGCATGTAGCACTTATAAACAGGCTCTGGGTCTTATGTTCAGGAGAAATATTCCGGACGACTATGCTCTGGTGTTCGTAATGAAAAAAAGTACAAAAGTATCATTACATATGCTATTTGTAAATTTTCCCATAGGAGTGATCTTCCTTGATGAGAACAAAAAGGTTGTAAAACTCTCTGAGCTTAAGCCCTGGATCGGCCTATGCTCATCCGATACAAAGGTGAAATACGTAATTGAAACCAACAAAGGTATAGAAAAAAAAGCAGATCTCCATGTGGGGGATGTGCTTTCGTTCAAGAGCAAATGCTGAAGTTCCTCTCCTGCTTAAAGAAACGTTTATTTGCTTCCGGGTTCTTTAAACCCCTAGTTAATTGCTAGTTTAAATACTGAGGCACATCAATGTTACCTGAAAATGACCTTAACATAGTAACCAAAGAGATGGGAAGGGAACCAAACCTTGTAGAACAGGGATGTTTCCTTAATCTCTGGAGCGAACACTGCTCATACCGCTCAAGTGCACCATTGCTCAAAACCTTCACGACCACAGGAGACCGCGTGATCATAGGTCCCGGAGATGATGCGGCTATCATCAGGTTCGGTAATGGCTGGGCCCTTGCCCTCGGAATGGAAAGCCACAACCACCCATCATATGTGGACCCGTACAACGGAGCTGCAACAGGTGTCGGAGGGATCGTACGTGATATCATATCCATGGGTGCCCGTCCCATTGCGCTGATGGACCCTCTGTACTTCGGATCTCTAAACAACCCGAAGAACCTCTATCTTTTCGAGCATATCATCGAGGGTATTGCAGGATATGGTAATTGTATCGGTGTGCCTGTGGTACGCGGAGAGGCACTCTTCGATGAATCCTACAGCGGTAACCCTCTTGTGAATGTTGTGTGCGTGGGCCTTGCACGTGAGGAGAACATTGTGACCGCATGTGCACAGAAGGCAGGTAACAAACTCGTGCTCATGGGTTCCACAACCGGAAGGGATGGACTTGGCGGAGCATCCTTTGCATCAAGGGACCTCTCAGAGTCCTCCGAAGCAGAGGACAGGCCAAGTATCCAGATCGGCGACCCGTTCACAGAGAAACTTCTGATCGAAGCAACCCTTGAGGCCATCGGTAAAGGATATGTGAAGTCCTGCAGGGATCTTGGAGCAGCCGGGCTTGCAGGTGCAAGTTCTGAGATGGCGTCCAAGGGCAATCTCGGAATGACCATCATCGCAGACAATGTGATCCTCCGTGAGACTGGCATGGCTCCCTATGAGATACTCATTGCCGAGTCACAGGAACGCATGCTCCTTGAGGTAGAGCCTCAGGATGTTCAGGCTGTCCTGGACATCGCAGCAAAATATGATCTTAACGGCAGCATGATCGGAGAACTCACCGAAGAGCTGACATATACTGTGGAGTTCAAGGGCGAGATAGCTGCCGATATCCCTATCAAACTGCTTACAGAAGGTGCTCCTACCTTTGAACGTCCGTCCGCCGCACCTGCACCCCGCGAGGAAGGTGACAAACCTGAAATACCGGCTGACCTGAAAAAGGCAATCCTTGATGTGCTCTCATCCCACAATATTGCTTCCAAGAAATGGATCTACAGGCAGTATGACCATGAGG
>JAWSUM010000137.1:0-6295 GCA_033549165.1 Methanolobus sp. | reverse complement strand
TGAGGCACCTTAAAACCACCACGCTTTTGGTGCCTCTCTCCTTGCTGTTGCGAGATATCCCCATATCTCTGAAACTATTTTTTAACCCGTGGTCACTCCGACGACCCACATATTATATGTCAACCTCATTATATTTAACTTAAATTCAGCTTAATTAAGTGAAAGGCTGCAAATTATAATTGCATTGGAAATTCAGCCCGGATTGCAAATGAGGATCACTTATGCGGACGTCACAAAAGTGGTCATTGATATCCAGATCTGTAGATACGTGAACCTATTATATCACGACGTTCATCTTTACTTTTGCCATGATCGATACTATATACATCTCCCACGGCGAAGAGGATAAACATCTGGCCCGTGAACTGGCCCGGACATTATGGGCCGTGAATCTGGAAAGTGTTTCTTCCCCACATGATGATGCAGGTTATATTTTGCCTGAACAGCAGATACGTTTTGGCATCAGTCGTTCTGATTGCATGGTCATTCTCCTGACAGCAGAAGGCGCCATGTCTTCCCAGGTAAATCAGGAGATAGGTCTTGCGGCAGGAAATAACTGCCTGATAATGCCTCTGGCTCAAGAAGGTGTGGGGTTGCCGGTTCTGATACGCCATCTTCATCCTATAAGATTTTCCGGCGACAATTTTGCCGATGCCCTTGGGAAACTGATCTATACCCTCAGGCGTTTAACAAAGCTTGAATGGCTGAAAATAAGCTGTCCGCACTGCGGCGAAGAGATGACACAATACATGACACCCCAGGAACAGATCGACACAGCGATCATTGCAGGCATTGATCTGGAAACTATGTGCAGCTATTGTGAAAATAAACTATTCCTGGACCCAAGGACCTTCCGGCCGGTAATAAGATCTAATGTCTGAAACTATTGTCAGAAAAAAACTATTTCGGCGGCTGCATAATGAATAAATACTAATCTTGATTATATAATTATGTTTTCTGCAAAGCTGTGACGGAAGGACTATGACTGAAAACTCAATAGATGAAATGCCCAAATGGATCATAAGCGTTGATCGCCGCATTATATTGTTGGAATATCTTAAAAAGCACAATATAGCCAAAGCTTCCGATATAGCACATGAGACTGACAGATCGACCCAGAATATCAGCCGTGCCCTGAAAGAATTTGAAGACAGGGGATTACTGGAGTGCCTTACTCCTGATAAGACCACATGGAAGCGATATGTGCTTACGGATACAGGCAGAAAGGTCCTGGAAAGAATGGACGGGAAATATCTATAATTTATCCATTAAGCCAAGAACAGGTGTTCCAACTCATCTTCAAGCTTCAATTTCAAGTTCCCTGTAACCATTCACAAGGCTAACATTTGCCCTTATAACAGACTTTTTGAATTCCGCCAGTTCATCGGACAGATCCTCCAATTGAGGTACCTTATCCTGTTCAATGACAGTCATACCATCCAGTACTACTTTTCTGTCAGGGATATTCACCTTGCGCACCGTTGCATTGTGAAGTATCAGGGTATCATCACCAACAGTACAATCAAAGACCACCGCTCCAAAACCCACAAAACATCCTTCTCCAAGGGTACATGGTCCATGCACTATACAACCATGCGCAAGGGATGTGTTATTGCCTATAGAGACCTCCGAATTTGAAAGCCCGTGTATGATAACATTGTCCTGTACATTGCAGTTATCCCCGATGACTATGGATGAGCCCAGTTCATCCGCCCTTATGACCGCATTGTGTGCTACGTACACATTATCGCCTATTGTCACATCTCCAATGACAATCGCGGTCTCAGATATCCAGGCGGTCTTACTGATATTGGGCTGTTGCTTCTGTGGGTTTTGGAATTGCATTTTCATCACATCTTCAGGATTATCGCGGGACATGCACAGCCATAATGACTGCTTTTGAGATTCAATCATATTATTATATGAGAAATTATGACAATTTATTTAAGTTTATTGATGGCAACAAACAATGTATGTGAAACAAAACACAACATTAAAAATAAATTCATAAGTACCTTTTAAGTAGAAGCAATAAAGATTAATCATGTAGGGGGTAACCGGAGTTTACAATAGGGATTTGTATATCGATCAGAATATCGATTATGCCATTCAGGATAAACTGCTGCAAAAAGAATACGAAACAGCTACCTTCGCTGCCGGAAGTTTCTGGAGAGCTGAGGCCATATTCCGCCAGGTAAGGGGAGTCATAGCCACTGCAGTTGGTTTTATGGGCGGGACGGTGGAGTATCCTACGTACCAGCAGGTAAGCACCGGGGAGACAGGACATGCTGAAGCCGTCCAGATAGTTTTTGATCCCCAGGTTGTACCCTATGAGAAACTTCTTGAGCTTTTCTGGGAACTGCATAATCCCACTGAAGCACCGAAAGAAAGAGAAGAAATCCTGAGTCAGTACAGGTCCATAATATTCTATCACAATGAAAAACAACATGATATTGCCATAAGCTCAAAAAAACAACAGGAAAGTTCCGGAAAATTCAAAAGGAACATAATTACTGAAATACTTCCTGCCGGAAGATTCTACAAAGCAAGGGAATATCATCAACAGTACTATGAAAAAATGGGTTCCGGCGGGAAGCTGATAAAATGAGTTACTTCTTTTAATCTCAAAGAGCACGATTTTAAGATCTCCATATTCTGGCTCTGGAGAAAACCTGCCCACAGTTGAGATCGTAGCATAAAGATTTCTACAGAGCCTGTTTTCTATCTATGGTCGTTTAAACAAAAAAGATACCGGGCATCAATCAAATTTATATATAAATACTGTCATACAAAAAATAAGATATTGAAAAACAAAAATCTTTTACTGATATGTTTTGCTGCTATTCAAATATGCATCAACCCCCCCCTGGTAGAACCATGAAGGATGAGTCCAAATCACAAAAACAATCAATTGAAGAGTTGCAGGAAATGAAAGTTTGTCCACAGGCTTCAGCAATGTCCTGCGAATCCTTTAAAATTTATCAGGAAAAGAACTCTCTCAAGAAAAACATATTCATGGAAGGACTACTCAGATATATACCTGATCTCGTATTCTGTAAAGACAGGGAAGGGGTATACCTGGAATGCAATCCTGCTTTTTCCGAATTAGTAGGCCAGTCAATCGAAAACATAATCGGAAGAAACGATTATGATCTGTTTAAAACGGAAGTCGCAGACTATTTCCAGACGACAGACAAAAAAGTAATGGAAGAGGAAAATCCTATTAAACTTGAAGAGTGGGTAACATATCCTGACGGCAGACGCGCTTTTCTTGAAACAATAATATCTCCTTTAAAGTCTTCGAATGGGGAACTTTTTGGAATCATAGGGATCAGTCGTGATATCACCGACAGGAAATACAAAGAAAACTCCTTGCATATGCTCAGGAATGAATTGTCCCAGATAGTCAATGGAAGCCTGATCCCCATGTTCGTGATCGATAGGGATCACACTGTACTGTACTGGAACAAAGCCTGTGAAAGGATCACAGGGATTCCGGCAGCTGAAATAATTAATAAGAGGGAACACTGGAAAGCATTCTATTCAGAAAAAAGACCTCTGCTTGCTGACCTGGTCCTAGATGAACAGGTAAAACCCATTCAAAAGTATTATTGTGATAAAGGCCTGAAATCCTCATCCTTCGAAGGTGTATATGAGGCTCGGGACTACTTTCCTAAAATGGATAAGTGGCTTTCCTTCAATGTTGCACCTCTCAGGAATACAAGTGGGAATATCATCGGGGCTATTGAGACAATTCAGGATATCACTGCTACTAAAAAAGCCGAGGAAGAGCTTTCAAAACAGCATGAACAACTTCTTTCCATCCTTGAAGGTATTGATGAACCTGTTTACGTATCGGACCCGGAATCCTATGAATTACTGTTTGTGAACTCTCCCTTAAAGGAAGAATATGGTGATGATATTGTTGGCAAGAAGTGTTATTCCGTTTTTCAGGATCGTAAATCTCCATGTCCTTTTTGCACTAACGATATTATATTCAAAAATAATCACGGTAAGACCCATGTGTGGGAATTCCAGAACAATGTGAACAAACGCTGGTACCGCTGCATCGACAAGGCAATAGAATGGCCCGACGGACATCTGGTCAGGTTTGAGATGGCAATAGACATACATGAACACAAGATGTCAGAAAAGGCTTTACAGGAGAGTGAAGAAAGATTTGAGGCCATCAGTACCTTTGCACAGGATGCGATCATAGCAATAAATAACAAAGGTAATATCACCTTCTGGAATAAGGCAGCTGAGAGAATATTCGGATATTCACGTGAAGAAGTACTGGATCAGGATGTTCATCTTTTGTTAGCTTCGCCAGCTTACTATAAAATATTTAAAAGTGCATTCTCTGTTTTCCAGGAGACCGGTGAAGGTCCAGTTGTAGGAAAAACTCTTGAGATGACTGCAAAAAATAGAAATGGGGTCGAGTTTCCGATAGAATTGTCCCTCTCAGCAGTAATGCTAAAAAATAAATGGACTGCTATTGCAGTTATCCGTGACGCCACCGAACGTAAGAAATTCGAAGAAGCATTACTGCAGGCCAAGAAAGCTGCAGAGAACGCAAATCGTACAAAGAGCGAATTTCTTGCCAATATGAGCCATGAACTAAGAACCCCACTAAACGCCATAATCGGATTTTCAGATGTTATGCTCGACGGGTCTGCCGGGGATGTTAATGGCAGACAATACAGATATCTGAACAATATTTCCAGCAGTGGAAAACACCTTCTGGGGATAATAAACGATATCCTTGATCTTTCAAAGGTAGAATCCGGGAAATCACAACTGGAGATCGAAAAAGTTCCCGTGCTGGACATACTGGGAGAAATGATCTCTTTTATGCAACCGCTTGCAGCCAATAAAGAGATAGTATTAAAACTGGGAGTTAATCCGGATTTCAGCCACATGTTGGCAGATAAGGCAAAACTCAAACAGATAATTTATAATCTCCTGGGCAATGCGATCAAATTTACAGATGCAGGTGGCTATGTTATCATCAAAGCAAGATCAGATGGGAAATTTGCCTATATCTCGGTTATAGATACGGGTATTGGTATTGCAGCAGATGACCTGGAAAAGTTGTTCAAGCCGTTTACCCAGCTGGATTCTTCTTCCTCCAGGCAGTACGAGGGCACAGGTCTTGGACTGGCCCTTGCCAGAGAACTCGTTGAACTGCACAATGGAAAGATATGGGTGGAAAGTGAACCTGGAAAGGGAAGCAATTTCACATTCATACTTCCTCTGGAAAGGGAAGAAAGAATCGAGAAAAAGATCATTAGCTGAAAGTTATTCGATCAGCAATATACCCACATATCTCACTCTGTCAGGATTGCAGAACCTGGGCTCGCTTCCGATATTGCTCATCAGTTTTTCAAGATTTATTCTTACAGCTTCGGAAGGAAAACGCCTGCGATCGGGTTTCCCGCATTCTTCTGCACAGGCATCGCATTCATTAAGCACCCTTCAAAATGAAAAAAGAAGTCGTCATTACTTACTCTGTAAAGACAACCTTCACTTCCTTTACGTCCCAGAGGGATTCGATCTTTTCCAGTATATCCTCTTTGATAGCAGCTGCGAACTGGTGATTGGACGGCAGGTCAAGAAGAATACGGACATTACCGTCTTCGACACTGATCTTTGTCACCAGCTCGGTACGAACTATATCAAGCCCTGCCATTGGATTCATGACATGCTTCAGGCGGCTTCTGACAACATTCTCGGTGGTTGGCTCTTTGGCACTCACAAGGCCATGCTTTTCCTCATAATCTCTTATTGCAGCCCTGAGACCTTCTACTGCAAGCACTGAACAGTGAGCCTTTACAGGTGGAAGGCCGCCAAGTTCCTCTGTGGCCTGTTTCCAGGATATGTTCTTTGCCTCTTCAAGAGTCTTACCTTTGGCAAGCTCGGTGATTATGGAAGCTGTGGCAATGTTCGAAGCACAGCCATAGGATTCGAACTTCACATCGTCTATGACAGTTGTCTCAGGATCGACCTTCAGGTAAACGGCAACCATGTCGCCACAGGCAGGACTTCCTTCAAGTCCCTTACCATCGGCATCCTCGATCTTTCCGACATTTCTGGGATTGCGGAAATGTTCAAGAACTTTCTCGCTGTATGGGAATTTCATTCTATCATCTCGATTTTAGTATTCATACTCATTTATTCTCGTAGAGAGGGCTGATAGCCCTGAGTTGTTCCACGATCTCTTTTATGGCTTCGATTATCGCGTCCGTATCTTCTATGGTATTATACCTGCCGAATGTGAACCGCAGGGAGCCAT
>JAWSUM010000136.1:0-6363 GCA_033549165.1 Methanolobus sp. | reverse complement strand
TTCCTGTGTGCGGCCAAAGGGATCGAGATCGAGGTTGCTTTAACAAAGAAGATCGGAGCAGGTCTTTTCGGGGGAGAAGGCTTTATCCTCCAGAGACTTACCGGTGACGGCCTGGCCTTTGTACATGCAGGGGGCACTATCATCGAGAAAGAACTCCAGGCAGGTGAGACCCTCAGGGTCGATACCGGTTGTCTTGCTGCGTTCTCTGACACCATAGACTATGATATACAGCTGGCAGGCGGTTTCAAGAATGCCCTTTTCGGAGGGGAAGGACTGGTGCTTGCGGTCCTAAGAGGTCCTGGTATCGTCTATTTACAGAGCCTGCCTTTCTCACGTCTTGCAGACAGAATAGTAGCTGCTTCAAGCTATCAGCGCAGAGGAGAATCAAAAGGTGCTGCCGGAATAGGTGAAAGTACACTTGGGGCACTGCTCGGCGGAGATCGTTCTTTCTGAGGACAATGTTCATACGTAACGGAAATGCAGGTTAGCTCATGAGAATATTCGCAATAGCAGATCCCCACGGAAATTATTCGGCCATTAAGAGCTTGCTGGAAAAGTCTGGTAAGGTCGATGCCGTACTTATTGCAGGTGACCTGACCAATTTCGGACCAGGGGAGAAGGCACATGAACTGATATCAATTTTCGACCAGAAGGTCATGGCAGTTCCCGGGAACTGCGATCCTGCATCAATTATAGAAGTGCTCGACAATTCATCTGCGATCAACCTGCATAACCGTTCTGTGACCTACAAAGGTATCACTTTCATTGGAATGGGGGGTTCAAATCCCACGCCCTTTTGCACACCATTCGAAATAGAGGAATGTGATATAGAGAAGGGGCTTGAAGAAACAATGGGGGAAGCCGAAAGAAGCGGGAACCCGATAGTCCTTCTTACTCATGCTCCTCCCTATGGTGTTCTTGACGATGTCGGAGGTATGCATGTGGGATGCAGGTCCATTGCCAGTTATCTGGGAAAGGTCGATCTGATAGTGTGCGGGCATATACACGAGGCAAGAGGTGTCAAAAATAGCAATGGTACCGTTGTTGTTAATCCCGGTATGGCTACCAGCGGGCTCGCAGCCCTTATCGACCTGCAGCTATTGGCAGGGAAGCTTGACATTGCTGTTAGTTTTATCGAAGCCAGATGAGAAACGATTATAACTCTAGGAATCTATTTTAAAATGGTGATATTATGAAGCTCAAAATATTTGCTGTATTTCTCTTATTATGTTCTCTTATCGTAGCGGGTTGTGTTACGGACGAGAGTGGTGATGCTGGTGAGAATGTCTCTGATGCGAACCAGAGTGAAACATCTGGCGAGGATAATGCATCCACTGACATGGATAATGTAACACCATCCACAGATGATGAAACACCGGCAAACGAAACCCCCTCGAATGAAACACCAGCAGAAGAAGAGGTGGGGACTGCAGGAAATAATGGTGTTTCAGTAGTCGACTCAAGTGGTCCGAAAACATACACGATAAACCTGAAGAGTTACTCTGCGATACCAAGTGGTCATACGATCGATCAGGGAGACAGCATTTTCTGGATCAATATGAACCAGCCTATAAGGAACTTCGTTCTGGTAAGTGGAGAAGGGCTCTGGGAGAATCAGAATCTTGGATACAGAGAAAGTTTCACATATACCTTCAACGAAACCGGGAACTATACCTACAATGTCCTCGGTTATGAAAATAGGATGACAGGGACCATTACAGTTAAATAAAAAAGCATCTTCTGAGACCGCATGAATGTCCGGGCTGTAAAAGAAGGAAAAACCGAGGTACTTGTTCCAGTACATGACGAGGGAGTCTCATTCCCTCCCTCGGCAGCCCCTGTTTTCTATAACCCTGCCATGGAACTGAATCGTGACATTTCCGTGGCGGTAACTTCTGTTTTTGCTAAAAGGCTGAGTGAAAGGCGCAATATCCCAATTGAGGATATAAGATACCTCGATGCACTTTCGGCTTCAGGCATACGTGGATTAAGGATTGCCAATGAAGTGGGAGTTCATACAACCCTGAACGACTGGAGTGAGGATGCCTTTGAGCTTATCGTCCGTAATGTCGAACATCTTAGATTACAGGAAAGAGTTGATGCAACAAACAAGAATGCCAATGTCCTGATGCATGAGAAAAGGTTCAACATTGTTGATGTAGACCCCTTCGGAACGCCTGCTCCCTTCCTTGCGGCTGCTGCACGCAGTGCCATCCATCTGCTGGCAGTAACTGCGACCGATACTGCTCCTCTTTGTGGTGCACACCTGCATTCCGGCATCCGTAAGTATTCAGCGGTCCCTTTCAATAACGAATACCATGCTGAGATGGGAGTACGTATACTGCTTGGAAAGATAGCAAGGGAACTTGCAGTCACCGACAGGTTCATGACGCCGTTGCTTTCGCATGCAACAAGGCATTACGTCCGTACCTATCTTGAGATAGGGAACGGTGCAAAAAAAGCCGATGAAATGCTTGAACATGTCGGTTTCATCTCGCATTGTCCTTCCTGTGGTTACAGGGAAACCTTGCCTGGTATTGCGGTACACATTGACAGTGAATGTCCCCGCTGTTCATCGAAGACTATGGTTGCGGGTCCCCTCTGGTTGGGTAAGTTACATGATATTGACTTTTGTGGTGAGATCTTGAAGGAACTTGAAAAAACGGAGCCTGGGACAAAGGAACAGGCAAAAAAGATCATTGGATCCTGTATGGATGAACTGGAAATACCCACCTTCTATGAACAGCATCTTCTATGCAAGAAACTTGGAGTTTCGGCTTCCGGTATCAACGATGTTATCAATGCTCTGAAAAGCCGGGGCTTCGCCGCTTCCAGAACGCATTTCAGTGGCACTTCTTTTAAGACGGATGCGAACCTCGATGAAATAGAAAGCGTTATTCTTATGCTCCGATAGACATATATACTATTTTCAGATATAGATATATACATTAATATATAATATATAATCTAATTATAAACATACAGATACATATTTCTTATTTTAGCCTTGAAGGGGAAAACGATGACAAAAGAATATGCAGAACAACTTTTTTTGCAAGAAAAACCGGTGCTTGCGCTTCTTGCGATCTGGTCCTTCCAGAAGACATATGCATCCGTTATAACCAAGGAAATCAATTCGACTTTTGCCCACACAACCAAGATCCTATCAAAAATGGAAGACCACGGCCTTGTTGAGTTCTCAGTTGCTGGTCGTGTAAAATATGTGGAATTGACGGACCATGGTTACAAAGTGGTCGATGCATTGAAAAACCTGATAATTGCTCTCGAGGGGGAGATGTCCGGCAGTTTTGAAGACATTGAAGAAAAGAACGCCCCCACAGCAAATATCGATACCGATACCATACATGGTAGGATTGAAAGGTTATACAGTAGCATAAGCTCGATCTATAATGAAGTACAGAATAACGGTTCTGATTTTGATTCTGTGCAAAGGAAGATAGGACCATTCAGTCGTGATATACAACTTCTGATCAGCGCCATTGAACAGGCCAAAGATGAGATCGACGATGATTCGCTCGATAAATTGTCCGAAATACAGGATATGTTCGACAACGTTATGAAGCAAAAGGTCAATCCCGGTTGATAATGACCAGCTTACAATTACTTGTCAAGATATATGGCAATACCGAACGTGCTATCCATTCGGCACAGGTATTGATGGATAACGAACTCAAGGACCTTGATGCAACTGCAAATTATTCTGTTTCGAAGGATGGCTGGCTGACCCTGGAAATCAGCGGGGAGGACGAAGAGTTCGCAGCGAATTTCCTTGCTGACAAATATGGCAGGCCAGTTCAGAAAGTGGCGACAGGGGAAGTCTACAAAGGTTTCATCCATCATGTGGACGATTGCCGTATAGTTGTGGATATCGGTGTGCCCGTAACTGTGCCCGGAAACAAGCTTGGGGTGCTGGGAACGGGAAATGCACAGCAGATCGCTTCACGTTTTGGGATCATCAGTCATTTGCCTGTAGAAATTGAGATAAATGATGCTGAAGGTCTGATCGGAAGTTTCACAAAGAAGCAGGTCGATATCCTGTGGAACTGGAAGAAATCAGGTTTCGATCATGTTGTTGCAAACTCCGTGACCCGCTCCGAACTCAAGGCGGCAATCAAAAGAACAGGCCATGCGAGGGATATCTTCGGTATCGAGCGCCTGGGTCTGATGGAACACCTCATCACATGTCGTGAGAATACCGAAGGTCCGGGAATAGTTGCTGCAATAGGCAAGTTCTTAAATGGTGAACTGGGCGTTATTAAGGCAGCTTAACTGACCTTAAACGACTTTCATCAGAAGAATACACGGGTCGTTATTATGGCAAGTAGAGATATTTTCCATAGTACATTCCAATGATAACTTGTCGCTAAGTACACCTTCAAAGACCCCCTTTACAAAGGTACAGAGCACTTTTGTTTTGATGGGAAGGGATCTGCAACCGAAGAAATCGTGGACCTCTAACTTTAAGGGGTCCTTACTGATCACAGAGAACTTACCGATATCGTGCTTTTCCCAGAATGCTTCCATTTCTGTAAAAAGCTCGTCCGGTTCTGTTGAACTCAGGTTACGTGCAAGGTTTTTACCAACATCCCTGCCAATGTTTCGCATGATAGGATCACAGTTTATCCCGTTGGCCAGAAAACCATACTGCACTGCATGGAATACGCAGATAAGGCTTCCGAATCTCTCAAAATCAGTTGAAGAAATGATATCCAGCATGTCCACATAGTGTCTGACTCCCGGTTCCTGCGAGCAGGCGATATAATTGCATTTAAGGGAATATATCTTCTTGCGTCGGTCATCAGGATCTACATGTTCGTCAAGCAGGCATGAGGATCTAAGGTCTTTGAGGTGAACAGAGATAGTAGCTTTGGCCTTCCCGGTGTGGTTCACTATTTCGTCAAAGGATCTTGACCCGTTTTTCAAAAATTCTAGAATCTGTATCTTGACAGAACCGTTCAATGCGATAAAACCCGCTTCAGTGGAAAAAATTGCAGTACTGTCTCCATTATTCATGCAGTACTTAATTAATAGACAATGTATATAAATGT
Source organism: Methanolobus sp. (assembly GCA_033549165.1). Lineage (GTDB taxonomy): Archaea > Halobacteriota > Methanosarcinia > Methanosarcinales > Methanosarcinaceae > Methanolobus. The sequence continues at coordinate 1,294 of JAWSUM010000136.1, read as the reverse complement.
TCGCTGACTAACGAATAAATATCAAAAGGCATATAAGTTACCTCGAAAAATAATGGCTGTTGAAACCGATGAGCATGAGAAAAGCTATCATTGTACATGCCCCTGAAGCTGAGGCACTGAGGCAGGAACTTCTTGAGAACGGCCTGCTTGATCCTGGCAGGAAGATAAGGAAGAGTCAGATCGATGGGCAATTGTTCCTTGAAATACCGGTCAAACCGGGATTTGAGGGAATTGAAGGAATTAAGAGGTTGAAAACGGTCGAACAGGAAAACCCTGAATATTACAGGAAAGCACAATCCCTGAGAGGGAGGTTGCAGGAACTTATTCCGGAGAAGGACCTTGAATTAGTTCCTTCGGGATGGCAGGTGCTTGGAGACATCATTGTTATCAGCATTGATGCTCGTATCGAAGACTGGAAGTACTTGATAGCGGAGAAATTGCTCGAGATGTATCCTTCATGCAGGACGATTGTCAGGGACCTGGGTATCGAAGGACAGTTCAGAAGACCAAGAAGGGAGCTCCTTGCAGGCTCATCCACAGAGACCATTCACAAGGAGAACAGGTGCCTTTTAAAGCTTGATGTCACGAAAGTCATGTTCTCAAAGGGAAACCTGTACGAGAAGAAACTCATGAGCAGTGTAGGCTCGGAGGAAGTTATCGTCGACATGTTCGCAGGTATCGGATACTTCTCGATTCCCATTGCAGTCCATGCAGGTCCGCGCAAGATAATCTCCATTGAGATAAATCCTGAATCTTATGAGTTCCTTCAGGAGAATATCTCATTGAACCATGTAGACAAAATCATTGAGGCTAGGAACGGGGACTGTGCCGAACTGACCCCTGAGAACATCGCGGACAGGGTCATAATGGGCTATGTTGGCACCACACATCATTATCTTGAATACGGAATTCGGGCTATAAAAAAGGATGGAGGCATGCTGCATTACCATGAGACGACACCTGAATCACTTGTGTTTGAAAGGCCGGTGTCCCGTATAAGGGAGGCGGCGTTAAGAGGGGGCAGGCAGGTCGAAGTAAGGGAGTGTCGCAGGGTCAAGAAATATTCGCCGGGTGTCTGGCATGTTGTTGTGGATGCATGGGTGTATTAATGTGAGAAAAGGGTTATGTGGGATATCTGTTGTGGGCGTATCAAAAATACTTTTTCTTATTCCATGTAAATGATAAACAGAAAGATGCAAAGATAACGTGCTTTTACGTCCTTGCATTTGTTTACGTTGAGAATAATATATGTTATATTTATAGATTATGGCCATATCTTCCAACTGAAATTTGG
>JAWSUM010000135.1:0-6425 GCA_033549165.1 Methanolobus sp. | reverse complement strand
TTTACATATCGCAGGGTTGTGAGGGAAAAATTACTAATTTTTGCAGTAGAATCATTATTTAATGACTATCATATTAGCTCAGAATAAGTGACCGCCTTACTTGTCAGACAACAAAGAATCAACCGATTAAACAATTCGCCTTTAAACGACCTTCTTTTAAACCTGTAGCTGAATTCATCCAGGTAGGACTGCAGATGCTTTTTACCCAGACAGTGATAGGTGCCCATTATGAATGTTTTTGCGTTCGAAATGATGATGTGGAGCCATTTGAGATGATCTGGATTACTATCTGGGGAAAATTCCTGGGGGCTGTGATCATAATCAGCCGATAATGCGCTATACGAACAATTGCATCACTCAAAACCCTTGATTGCACTTTAAGATTGAGCTTCGCAAACTCAGTAAGCGTAGCACCTTTAAGGTTTGGAACCACTTTTATTTTTAGGTATGCCGGCGGGTCGTTATCGTCCAATGACAGCCCAGCCAGCACTTTGATTTTGTCTGTGCCCGTCCGTGCTTACCACCTGCAGTCGGGGCTCCGAAAAAAGAATCATCCATCTCCTCCACACCGCCCAGCTGATAATGGGCATCCCGTGAAGCCATTGCCCGACGGATTTTGTGAAGCATTGACCAGGCTGTCGGATAAGAGACTCCCAATTGATCAGCGATGAGTTGGGCCGAAACGCCCCGTTTGTCTGGTGAAATCTGATACGCTTTATTATGGTTGCATTTCGGGCATTGGAAACCATGGGCCACTTCATTGCATACAGGTGGTCATGGCATGCTTCTTGGGAGTTGAACTGGTTCTGGAACTCAAATAGCGTTGTTGGAATTTGTTTTCCCATGAGAATAGACCTCCATTCATGTACTTTCTTTCATTAGTATCAAGCACACGGGACATCTGATGTCTATTCCTGAGCAAAATTGATAGTCATTAAAGAAAAAACGGAGAGTAATACCATGAAATTTACTAAGGGAACGATTTATGTCAGCAGTTTCGCGAATCTACCAACTGGAATCCCATCAGAAAAAGTTTACATAACATTAGTTGTGGTATTAATAATAATGCGGGTACTGGAATAATTGGAAATGCCTCAGTATCGCTCCTGACTGATCTTGCTGCTGATTTTCTTCGAGACAGTATTGTAGGATTCAATATTTAGGATAAGAAGATGGGCATACTTATAGATGAAATTCCAGTAAGATATCATGGCTCGGCGCAAAAGGTAATTATTTGTTGTTATTAGAAAAGTTGTAGAAAAATATGGTTTAAGTGTCAAAAGTACCCCAAAACGTGAATCGCAGTATTTTTGACAAATCCCTTTTTCCTTCGTCTTTTGCCCTTCGTCATGAGCACTTAAACAGCAGGAAAAATCCTATAAAACATTGAAATATCAACGTGTGTGACGTCCGGTTCCAGGTGGCCATGAGAACTACCAGCTTCAAAGAACAACCTTTTAGCGACAGAACCTTCAGCCGGTTTCGAGAACGGCTGTACCAACATGAACTGGAGACCGCAGCAGATCTACTGAGAGATGAGATGCAATCCCTGGCAGAAACCTTCCGCACTTATCTGGACATCGAGCCCACCTTAAAACGCATGGACAGCCTGATGGTGGCCGCCAACATCCGTACGATGTTACGGTTGGAACTGATGTACACCTGCGTCGCCAACATGGTAAAAACCGTCCACCGTACCGGAGAAATCCAGCGACTCAAAGGCTGGAAGATTATCTGAAAGAAGGACACCCCAACCAGTACCTCTACCATGACAAACAAAATGACCTTAACACCAAACTATAGGAAGTCATCAGCCAGGGAGCCCACCTCCTTAAAACCCTGCCTGAACAATACCATGACTTTGAAGCCTACCAACAATTACAACGAGTCATGCAGGAGCAAACCACCCCAGGCACCGACAACTGCAAAGATCATAAAGGTTACGTGGCCACATCGTTGAATCCATCAACGGGAAAGACAGCATCATCACCAGCTACGATTACCAGGTTAACAGCGTCAGTGACAGCGAGTTTTGCAAGAAGACCATCGAAGAAATGGGCCGCCAGGCAGAAAAGACCATTCTGGTGACAGACGGCGCCTACGCAAGCACTGCCAACAAAGCAAAGGCCACCAAAACAACATCGAACTCGTTAGCACTGCACTGACAGGAAAAGTCCCCAACGAGATCATTGCCCACTTCCAGCTGGATGAAGAGAACAAGAAAGTGATCCAGTGTCCCGCTGGCAATACACCCTACAAGACAAGATTTTATCACCCCACCGGCATATACCGGGTATCCTATCCTAAAAGCACATGTGAAAACTGTTCCCTTAAGACACAATGTGGCGTTACATTTCAAAAAATTCCGCCTACGTCATGGTATCCGAGAAAACAGTGACCCGGGCAACCCATCGACAAAAGATGTCCACAGAAGAATATCGCCAGCTTGCCAAAATCCGTAACGGTGAGAACGCATTCCTTCCGTACTGCGTCGAACGTGTGGCGTTGACCAGATGCCCGCCAGGGGACTACTGCGCTCAAAGATGTGCTTTGGATTCAAAATCGGGGCCATCAACGTCAAGTGAGTGCTGGAAGGAGCCCTTCAGCCGGAGAAAGCTGTCTGTGTTTTTAGCAGAATCTCTACTTTTTTGAGAAAATCACAATTGAAGGCGAGTTCTATGTCTTTGGCGTGCTAAAACTGGCTTTTTTGACACTGGAACCAAATAGGAAACCTTAACATCCACCTATTAGGCTTCATAATTAAAAGGAGGCATATCATGAAAAAGAAGTTTACGTTGCAGTTATATCATAAAATATTTTTAGGTTTGTTCCTTGGTATAGGAGTCGGCATACTTTTAAGCGCCCTGGGAGGTCCTGACAATCCTACTGTAGCTAAAATGATGGAGTTCTTTGTATTCCTTGGAAACCTTTTCATCAGATTGATAAGAATGGTTATAGTACCATTGGTATTCTTCTCAATTACAAGTGGTGTAATCAACCTGGGAGACATAAAGAGACTAAGAAACATAGGGGCAAAAACAATCGGATTGTTCTTTCTGACATCGGCATTCGCCGTGTCAATCGGTCTATTGATAGCAAACATAATAAAGCCTGGATCAGGAATAGACCTGGGATCAGTAGCAGCTGCGGACATAGAGGTAATGGAATTACCTGGATTCTACGATATAGTCCTTGACTTCTTCCCAGAGAATCCAATAGCATCAATGGCTAACGGTACAATGCTACACGTAATATCATTTGCAATCTTTACCGGAATTGCCCTTGTAATGCTGGGAGAAAGAGGAAAGCCTGTAACTGAGATGGTTAATATTCTTTCTGAGACAATGTTTAGAATTATAGACATAGTTGTCAAATTTACTCCTTATGGAGTATTCGGTCTCATGGCAAACGCAACTGCACAATTTGGCGTTGAGATATTTGGACCAATCGCTAAGTTCATATTTGCAGACTACCTGTCCGCAATAATACACACAATTCTTGTTCTTATGATGATTCTGCTGGCTGGTGTAGTAAGAGTAAATCCTGTGAAATTTTTCAAGAAAGCATCTGAGCCCTGGCTTGTTGCATTCAGCACATGTACATCAGCAGCTGCTCTTCCATTTTCAATGAAAGTTGCAAGGAAAATAGGTATTCCAGATGAGAATGCGAGTTTTGTACTTCCACTGGGAGCAACAATGAATATGAATGGAACATGCATCTACTTTGGACTGATAGTAGTATTTGCAAGTCAGCTATATGGAATGGACCTTACAATCGGGATGCAGGCATTGCTGGTACTACAGGCTACACTTCTTGCTATAGGAGCGGCAGCAGTTCCACAGATCGGCCTTGTAATCAGTATAACTCTACTTGAGAGTATGGGGCTTCCTATTGAAGCTATAGCCCTTGTAGCAGGTATTTACAGAATTGTAGACCAGATCCACACAGCTACAAACAACTTTGGAGACCTGGTAGTGGCAGCTGTTGTATCGAAGTTTGAAGACACGTTTAACTACGAGACATTTGAAGCAGACAATATGACAAAAGAATTACCAATATCAGAGCAAATCGCGAAAATTTAAATGGAATATTGAAGGGGGATTAAAATGAGTTTAAACAAGGCGCCTAAAAATCATGTGTTTTACAGAAACCAGAACTGGCATTATCCAAGAATTGATAGAGGAGAGGGAATCTACCTTTATGGTGAGGACGGCAAGAAGTATATCGATGGATGCTCTGGTTCAGCTGTTGCCAACATTGGTCATGGAAATAAGGAAATTGCCCAGTTTGCAAAGGAGCAGACAGAGAGGATCGCTTTTACACACCTGTCAAGATGGACAGTCGATGTCATAGAAGACTGTGCTGAAAAGGTCGCAAGTTGGTGTCCTGAGGGTCTTGATTATGTATATTTTGTATCAGGGGGATCAGAAGCCACAGAAACAGCCATGAAGATGGCAAGACAATACTTTGTTGAAAGAGATGGAATACAGTCAAGTAAGTGGAAGGTTATATCAAAATGGAATTCCTACCACGGAGCAACACTGGGTGCGCTTTCAATGACAGGAACAATCGGCAGAAGAAAGATTTACGACCCTATGCTTATAAATTTCCCTAAGATAACTCAGTTCTATCATTACAGAAATCCATGGGGAGCAGAGACACTTTACGAGACAAGTGTTCTGGCGGCAAAGGAGCTCGAAACAGAAATAATTCGACATGGAGCACAGAATATCGCTGCATTTATAACAGAGCCAGTAATAGGATCTGCAGCGCCAGGAGCACATCCTGAGAAAATATACTTTGATATGGTAAGCGAAATCTGTGACAAGTACGATATTCTGCTTATTATGGATGAGGTTATGGCTGGTTCAGGAAGAACAGGAAAGACAATGGCATCAGAGCATTTTGATGTGAAGCCTGATATTATAACAGTTGCCAAGGGACTAAGCAGCGGATACACGCCAATGGGAGCTGCTGTGTGTAATGAAAAGGTATTCAATGCGATCATGGTTGAAGGATCAGGAAACTTTATCCATGGACACACATACGCATCAAATCCACTGTCCTGTGGAATATCGCTTAAAGTAATGGAAATAATTGAAAGAGAAAAGTTCATTGAAAACGGAGCTGCTCAGGGTGATTACCTGATGGAGAAGATGCAGGATCTTTACAAATACCCAATAGTTGGAGATATAAGAGGTAAAGGACTTATGATTGGTATGGAATTTGTCCAGGATAAGGAAACCAAGGAGCCATTCGATTCTTCAATGAAGATGAATGGTAAGATAAACAATGCATGCATGGAAGAGGGATTGGTGCTTTATCCAGGTGGAGGCTCAGCAAACGGAAAGGGAGACCATGTCCTTATAGCTCCTCCAATCAATATAACCAGGGATGAAGTTGATTCAATGTATGAAATGATGGAGAACGGTATCAAGAAAGTGTGCGATAGCCTGTAATTACCGGCACTGAAAGGGGATAATAATGGGAAAACTTATTGTAACAGTTGCCCTTACGGGAAATGTACCGACAAAAGAGCTTAACGAAAACACTCCAGTGACAGCAGATGAAATAGTTGCAGATGCAAAGGCTTGTGCAGAGATTGGTGCATCAGTTGTACACATCCATGTAAGAGATGAGCAAGGACTTCCAACCAGTAGACGTGATTTATTCGAGAAGGTTGTAAATAGAATGAATGAAGAAAAAATTGACATAATAAAACAACTTTCAACAGGTGCGAGAGGTGGAGAAAATACAGTCCATTGGAGAGGTCAGATGCTTGACTTGAACGTAGAAATGGCGAGTCTTGCTACAGGTTCGTCAAACTTCCCGTCGAGTGTCAATGCTAATTCACCTGACCTTATAAATGAACTGGCACAGAAGATGTTGGATAATAATATTAAGCCTGAAATAGAGATATTTGATACAGCAATGCTATCAAATGCACTTTTCCTTGAAAAGAAGGGAATTCTTAAAGGGCCGCTGCATTTCAACCTGGTAATGGATGTAAAGGGTTCACTCCCTGGCACTCCCAGGAATCTGATGTTCCTTGTAGAGAGTCTCCCAAAAGGATCAACATGGACGGTAACAGGAATTGGAAGGTCTCAAGTCCAGATGATTACCATGGCAATTGCATTGGGCGGTCATGTAAGAACAGGGCTTGAGGACACAGTTGAATTTGAGAAGGGAGTACTTGCAACAAATGAAATGCTGGTCCAAAGGGTAGTAGACATTGCCAAGGCTGTTGGAAGACCAATTGCCACAACTGATGACACAAGAAAGATTCTAAGTTTAGAATAAAAATTCTTCATGGATAAACATTCCATACAGAATTAATTGTTTATTGAGTGAATTGCATATTTCCACTTTTTGCAAAGAGGAGGTTGGACATGAAAAAACTCATCTCACTGGAAGAAGCCATGGAT
>JAWSUM010000134.1:0-6473 GCA_033549165.1 Methanolobus sp. | reverse complement strand
CAGCATACTCTGCAGAAGTGAGTCCCATCTTTGGTTTTACTATCGTACCAAGGATCGGCCTGTCATAGACATCAAGGTACTTTCGCATATTATCGACAGTATAGCCGGGACCGTCATACTGCTCGAGCATGGATGGCGGGAACCAGACATCCAGCAACTTCAGGGCTGCCACCTCCTTCATTCCAAGGATGTTCCCTACTATATAGGTAAGGATGTTCTGCACATTGCCGCCCCTGTCAAAAAGCCTCCATGGATAGGCTATCCAGACAAGTTCCCTTTCCAGGTCAAGCTGATAGACCAGAGCATTCATTGTTTTGGAGAACGAGGTCTCAGTGTTGACCTTAAAGTTCGTACCCGTAGATGATTCGGCAGCAACCTCTGCAGCCGCCTGCAAAACATTGAATTTCCCTCCGGGGACCATGTGAAAAACACTGAGGAGATATTCCCCGTTTGTCGGGTCAGGCAATTCCAGATCTACATATGCTTCCTGTTTGGGGTTAAGCGACTTGACCAGATCATCGTGAATCGAACTCATATTAGGAAGTACAGTCTGCAATCTATTTTAGTTTTTGGCAGCTTACAAAACAATTTATTCCGGGAGGGACTATGTTTCTTTATGCATGGTGAGGTGAGCTGGTATCGCGCAAGTGTGGAGGAAACTTTCAGTCTCCTTGAAACCGGAAAAGAAGGACTTGATGCTGATGAAGTTTCATTGCGTCTGTCAAAATACGGGTACAATGAAGTTGAAACAAAGAAAAAGCACGGAACTGCCTATCTTTTTCTGAAACAGTTCGCAAATCCCCTCATCTATATATTGATAGCAGCAGCAATCGTTACCTTCTTCCTTGAAGAATATGCTGATTCAGCCGTGATAACAGGCGTCGTTCTTGCAAATGCTATCATCGGTTTTGTCCAGGAACGAAAAGCAGAAGATGCTCTGGCATCACTTGTAAAGATGATGCAGCCAGAGGCTACCGTGCTAAGGAATGGACTGCGTGAGCTGATCCCTAGCAAAGAACTGGTTATTGGAGATGTCGTGCTTCTGGAGGCCGGTGCAAGGGTACCTGCTGACCTCAGATTATTCCAGACCAAGAACCTTAGCATAGATGAATCCACACTTACCGGTGAATCCACAGCCGTTGAAAAGAAAAGCGCAACGATAACTGATGAGGACATACCCATAGCAGACCAGACGAACATGGCCTTCTCTGCAACACTCATAACACAGGGTGTCGGCATGGGAGTAGTGGTAGCTACAGGAACGGAGACTGAAATAGGCAAGATTTCCGAACTTATAAAGGAATCTGAAGGGATCTCAACTCCCCTTACACGTACAGTGAACAAACTTGGAAAAAACCTCTTCGTGGTAATCATCCTTGTTTCAATCCTTACATACATTATAGGCAGGCTTCAGGGTTTTTCAAATCTGGACATATTTCTTGCAACTGTAAGCATGGCTGTTGCTGCTATACCTGAGGGATTGCCGGCCCTTATTACCATATCCCTTGCAATAGGTGTCAATTTGATGGCCTCCAGAAACGCCATCATACGGAACCTCCCATCTGTAGAGACACTTGGCTCTGCAACTGTCATCTGTTCCGATAAGACCGGGACACTCACAATGAACCAGATGACAGTGACATCTATCTACACCCTGGAAGACAAATTTGAGGTGACCGGTGACGGTTATTCACTTGAGGGGAATTTCTTCTCTGGTGACAGGAAGATAGATGCTCTGGACTACCCTTCTCTGGCAAATACGCTTAAAGCCGGAGCACTGTGCAATGATGCATATATACGCGAAAAGGGAGGTATCGACGGAGATCCCACTGAGGGCGCCCTGCTTGTATCAGCTATGAAAGCATCTTCCTTCCATCTTCCCAGGCTGGATTCCATACCCTTCGAATCCGAAAAAAGATTCATGGCAACTCTTCATGAAAAAAATGAGAGCTCAAACATCATATATGTAAAAGGCTCTCCTGAGGAAATTGTGAGGATGTGCCATTCACAGTTTGACGGCAAAGATGTAAACGAACTCGAAGGCGGGAAGATACTTGGAGCTGCCTCAACGATGGCATCCGGTGGTCTGCGTGTTATTGCAATGGCATGCAGAAGTGTAGAAACCAGTAAGAAAGAACTGTTCGCTGAAGATATCCGGGACCTGACATTCCTGGGATTGCAGGGAATGATGGACCCTCCGCGAGAAGAGGTAAAAGAGGCTATAAAGAAATGCAACAGTGCCGGCATCAGGGTAATAATGATAACCGGGGACCATGTGCTTACAGCTAACAGCATTGCAGAAAAGCTTGGTCTCAAAACAGAAGGAGCCCTTTCGGGATCAGACCTGGAAAGTATGTCCGATGAGCACCTGCTGGAGAAACTGAAAAAGGTATCAGTCTTTGCACGCACATCTCCCGAGGATAAATCCAGGATCGTGCGTTTGCTGCAGGATGCAGAAAACGTTGTAGGGGTAACGGGAGATGGCATAAATGATGCACCTGCCCTTAAAAGAGCCGATATCGGAATTGCCATGGGCAGGTCAGGTACGGAAGTTGCCAAGGAAGCTTCTGACATGGTACTTGCGGATGATAACTTTGCATCCATTGTGAATGCTGTCGAAGAAGGCAGGGATGTCTATGATAAGATACAGAAGGTCATTCTCTGGACACTTCCCACCAACGCAGCTGAAGCTCTTATCATTATTACAGCTGTCTTTCTCGGGATCACAGATCCTCCGCTCCTGCCCATCCATATACTATGGGTCAATACTGTGACAGCCATAGGACTGGGAGTTCCTATAGTATTCGAACCAAAGGAAAAGCATCTTCTGATGAGACCACCACGCCCACTCCATGAGCCTCTGCTGCTCCCTGTGATCAAACGCAGGATATTGACTGTAGCCCTGCTGATAGTAACAGCCAGTTTTCTGCTCTTCTTCTTTGAAATAGAAAGTACACAGGGGAATATATCGAAGGCACAGACCATCGTATTGAATACGATCGTCTTCTTTGAGATATTCTACCTGTTCAATTCCAAATCCATATATGAGAACATCATCACACGTGTGTTCTCAAACCGGATCATGCTGGCTGGAGTATTCCTGGTGATACTTTTACAGCTTTTTATAACCTACAACAGTTTTATGAATGAAGTATTACGAACAGCTCCCCTGCAAACTACTGACTGGATAATCATAATCATGACATCGAGTACTGTATTTTTCCTGATAGAAGCAGAGAAGTTCGTTCACAGGAAGCTTCGGGGAAAAGCTGCTCAGGATAAGCATATAAGGATGTAGAATCAAACTGTATATTGAAACAAATTGGTGGGGTTGTTTTGTCTCAAGAAAATTCGAACAAGTTATACTATCTAGTTATTGCACTGTCAGTGGCCTTGATATTTATGGCTGCGGCACAGTATGCCAGTTCACAGGCGACGTCACAGGAAGGCATAGAACATACAATGCAAATGAGTGGATATGCGGAAAAGAGAATTGTCCCGGACACCGCAACGGTGAGCATCGGTGTGGTAGTGCAGTCCGAGACAGCACAGAACGCATCAGATGAGAATGCGGCTATCATGACTGATGTTGTTGAAGAGCTAAAAGCCATCGGCCTGAAAGACGAGGAAATCCAGACATCATATGTGTCTGTGAATCCCGTGTACAACTATGATGGCACACCAACCATCGTAGGTTACTCTGCATCGAACAGCGTCCAGGTAGAAACCATGATGCTTGACAACCTGAGTGCTATCATTGACAGGTCTACGGCTGCAGGAGCAAACCAGATAGGAGGTATTTCCTTTTCAGCCTCCGACGACCTGGAAAAAGAGTTTAGAGAGGAGCTGATCTCGGAAGCGGTTGCCGATGCCTCATCAAAAGCCAGTATACTTGCTGACAGCCTGAACGTTGAGATAATTGGCGTACAATCAGCAACATTAAGTGACACCAACGGACCGATTATATATTATGATGCGGCAGAAGCACCGACCCAGGAAGAAGGAGCAGTTTCCACTCCCATCCAGCCGGGTGAATCCACTGTTTCAATGTCTGTCCAGGTGACATATCTTATAGGATAAGGGTGCTCAGAAGTGTAAGGACTACAATGTGCAGGGATGTTCATACATATCTCTGAGCCTGCATAAATCGCATTGGAAGACAGGATCCCTGCAGGACCAAATTTCCATTCAATCTGTCCAAGTGGCTGTTTTGGTCTGCGCATCAAGGTCCTGCATATCCCTGGAAAAAGGGCAATCTTCCAGTATCCTTGCATTCACCGGTATAACCGGTACGGGATTATCAATTTCAGGGTGGCTGCAATAGTACGAAGTACCAGCACGGGTCCTTCCGGCAATGCCTGCACATTTGGTAAACAGCGGAATTGATTTCCTATAATTGCAGTTTGAACATCTCATGATCTCATCCCAGTAGGACTATATTAATAATTTGGAGTTATGTTATATATAAATAAATTAACAAAAAGCCCGGGAAATTGGGATAATTTTCTTCTTTAAGGCATTTTGATTACGACTTATCATACAGTCATATATTATAAATATACTTTATAATGAATTTTTAAAGAGAGTCATGTTCCCGGAATTTCTTCATCGCCTGCATTATGATAGAATATATATATATATATATCAATATCAGAACAATTTAAAAAAAACTTAAATAATATTTATGCTTCCTTACTCAAACATACCGACCAATATTTTATTGCGCAAACGCCTCATTATTCACGGAGAATATGGATTCATTGCTGCCTATTCCTTTCAAAAACAATCCCCACTTAATTTTGAGTGCAAGTGATGCACAAAATAGATAGGTAATTTTATATAAAATTGAAATTATACTATAGACGTATATGACACCTATGACCAGGCACAAAATACTCGTGGTTGATGATGAGGTACTGAATGTTGAGCTTATGCGCGCATACCTCAGTAACGAGTATGATGTCATTTCCGCATATAATGGTAAAGATGCACTGGAAAAGGTAAAGAATGAGAATCCTGATCTTATACTGCTTGACGTTATGATGCCTGAAATGGATGGTTATGAAGTTTGCAGGGTTATCAGACATGATTATAAGATGAATTTCATCCCTATCATCATGGTAACAGCACTGACCTCCAAAGATGACCACAACAAAGGTATCGAGGCCGGTGCCGATGACTTCCTGAAAAAACCTGTAGGGAAGTTCGAGCTTGATAAAAAGATATCTTCTCTTCTAAGGATAAAGTTACAGCATGACAACCTGCTCAATGACAGGAACAAAGCTTATGATTATCTGGACTTTGTTGGCGTGCTTATAGCTGTCCTTGATAAGAACTACAATCTTATTCACATAAACAAGAAAGGTGCGGATTTCCTTGAATACAAAAAGGACAGGGTACTCAATACCAACTGGATAAGTTCCTTTGTGCCGGAAAACTATGCGTGCCATGTTAAACAGACCTACGACGACCTCATTAAAGGTGCGATCAAAATTGACGAATATCACGAATATCCGCTTATTATCGGCAGCGGTGAAGAAAGATATTTCACGTGGTATGATTCGGTACTGAGGGACGAAGAAGGCAACATAACGAACATACTGATATCAGGCGAGGATATCACCGAGAGGAGAAAAGCCGAGATCCAGTTACAGGACTATGCCCATCAGCTGGAGCGTTCCAATGAACTGAAGGACCTCTTCACTGATATCCTGCGTCATGACCTCTTAAATCCTGCCGGACTTATCAGATCATTTACTGAGATCCTGATCGAGATCGAGATGGATGAGAGGAAAAAGCATATCATAAACAATATCAACTCATCAACTTTAAAACTCATCGACCTCATCGAAGGAGCTGCCCATCTTGCAAAACTTGAGTCGATGGATGAAATAGGATTCGTAAGGATCGACCTTGCATCACTTCTGCAGGATTCCATTGAGAACTTCACCCTTGACATTGAGAATAAGAGTATAGATATGGATGTTTCATTCGATGGTGCTTACCCTGCAATTGCAAACCCAATGATAGAAAGAGTGTTCAGCAACCTGCTCTCAAATGCAGTGAAGTACACTGCCGATGAAAGTATGGTGAAAGTGCAGATCGATGATACAGGGGATAAATGGAAGGTCAGTGTCATAGATCAGGGTGAGGGTATACCCGACAAGGACAAACTGGCAGTCTTTGAACGTTTCAAGCGTCTTCATAAGGATAACATCCGGGGTAGCGGTATCGGACTTGCAATTGTAAAGAGAATTGTAGACCTGCATAACGAACAGGTTGGAGTCATCGATAATCCCGATGGCCATGGGAGCATTTTCTGGCTGACCCTCAAAAAAGCTCATTGATCCCGGGGATTGTTTTACCGGATGTATAGGAAAATCCGGTTTACTATCGTGTCTATTTTCGAAACTTATATATGCTTACCTGCCTAATGACACTCGATTAACTGCTCAAGAGTGATAAATGTGATA
>JAWSUM010000133.1:0-6473 GCA_033549165.1 Methanolobus sp. | reverse complement strand
CATCCGTAGGTGTGAAGCCTATTGCCTGGACCAGTCTTTTCTGTATCAGGCTATCAAAAGTCTCGCTTGAAGGGTATCTTTTGATGCGGTTGAATATTTCTGTTGTGGATGTTGGCTCATTTTTGATTGCGTTGAGCACTTTCTCATCCTCTTTACTGATCTCCATAGCTTCATAGGCTGTTCTCAAATAGAATTTAGTGGGCTGGTAGTTTATGCCCAGACGGATCTTTGAAGGCATGGGATTTGCTTTGAGATGTTCCAAAAAGCCAGGGTAGAGTACGGCAGCCCGACAAAGAGGTATGACCCTTCTTGGTTCGAAATTTATGTTCTCTTCTTTGACCCATATGTGGCTGTCACCACCCATGGCCGAGGTTTCCATTTTTATTGCTTTGACCCTTGTCTTCCATCCGCCAACCACGGCCCCGGAATCACTCATATCCGGTACACCATCATAAATGACAGAAATATCCGTGCTGGTCCCACCAACATCTATCACTGCACATGTATCGTTCTGTGCCAGAAAAGCTGCTCCGACAAGACTTCCTGCCGGACCCGAGAAAATAGATTCAATGGGCTTCTTCAGGGCACTACTGATGCCTATGACCGAGCCGTCGCATTTTAGCATGAATACCTTTGCGTCCATTCCTCTTGATCGGATCTCTGCTTCTACGGTGTGCATGAACCTTTCAGTTACCGGTATCAATTGAGCGTTCAACATGGCTGTTACAGCTCTTTCAAAGGCTCCGAGGTCCTGTGAAAGTTCATGTCCGCAGACAACCGGAAGGCCGGTAAGCTGCATGATAGTCTCTTTTGCCTCAAGTTCGTGCTCATGGTTCCTCACACTGAAAAAAGAAGAGACTGCAACTGCGGAGACTTTATCTTTTATCTTCAATGCGAATTCCCGGATGGAATCAATATCCATGGCCTCCGTTTCAATTCCGTTGAAATCATGTCCTCCGGCTACCTGTACAAAGTACTTTGTGGGAAGGTCTTTCATGATGTCGTAATTCCCTATAAGGACAAGTGCCACAGGGAAACCCGTACCTTCAAGGACACTGTTCGTAGAAAGTGTTGTGGAAACTGATACGACCCTGACCTTTTCAAGTAGATCGGTCTCCAGTCCGTCAATAGCTTTCTTTATGCCTTCAAGAGGGTCAGGGTACGTGGTCAGAGCTTTATTTGACGCAATTATAGCTTCATCTGAGTCCCTTAACAGGACTGCATCCGTATAGGTCCCACCCGCATCGATTCCAAGACTATATGTCATATTTGTAACTCCTTATTGATTTTAGGTCTATCTAATCTTCTGGTTTAAGGGATGACTGAGCTATTCTACTATTTATAATTTGCGTAATACTTTTAACGGTGTTAACAGATATGCCTGTTCTGTGGTAATATTTTAATTCTTTATTGTACAGTTCTGATAGTGGAAAGAAAAACATATGCAAAGTAAAATAACTGTTACAAAAAGTCTTGATCATCATTGGACAGATGTTACAATAAGCAAGTATTTCGTATAATCTGTAATTTTATTTAGAGATTCTCTCATGTGCTCGTTTATTTGCTGGAGATATTCTATGAACCGTGCATTTTAAATATAAGATTTGATGCTACTATCAATAGTAAATTATAAGTATTAGTTTGACAGATAGCTCCTGTTCAGTTTCTGATAAATTCAATTCGCTCTGAAAAACAGTGTGTATTAACTGTATTATCTTGTGTATTTTTTTTAACAACGCTATCTTTATATAGCAAGATCAAACCACAGTTGATAGAAAAATATATATACTATATACATGAGGAAGATTTATATACATGTAATTATTACCTCCTTTCTAAGGAAAACAATGCTGTAAAGCATGTTACCTCTTTCCACATTATTATAATGTTGGGAAAGTCTTTAAACTTGCAAAATTGGAGGTTAAGAAATGGTAAAACAACTTTATCCAGGTAGAATGCCATTGGATGGCGTCAAGCTGGAGCTTTTCTCTGAAGATGACCTCAGAGCGCTTCACTACGCTACTATGGACGTTTTTGCGAACACTGGTATTCAGGTCTCAGACGCTGAAGCAAGAGCTATTTTCAAGGAAGGTGGCTGTTTAGTAGATGAGAAGACACACGTTGTCAAGATCCCTGAATATGTGGTAAACAGAGCTCTCAGGGACTGTCCTTCAAAGTTCGTCCTCTGGGGACGTGACAAGAAGAACAATGTCGTCCAGGAGCACAAAGGAAAGGTACACTGGACCTGTTTCGGTACTGGTGTTAAGATGTGCAACTACCAGGCACCTGGTAAGTATGTAACAGTAGACTCAACTGAGAAGGATCTGGCAGACACGGCAAAGATCTGTGACTGGGCTGAGAACATCAACTATTACTCACTTGCAGTTTCCGCAAGGGACTGGGCAGGTAAGGGTGCACAGGATGTCCACGAGACACTGACACCATTGATGAACACAACAAAGCACTTCCACCACATCGACCCAGTGGGCGAGAACGTAGACTACTATCAACAGCTCGCTACAGCCTACTTCGGTGGGGACGATGAGGAAGCACGCAAGAAGCCTATTTTCTCAACACTGCTCTGTCCAACAAGCCCACTCGAGCTTGGTGACAATGCATGTCAGGTTATCATAAAGGGTGCAAGGTTTGGAACACCTGTAAACGTACTCAGTATGGCAATGGCTGGCGGATCATCACCAGTTCACCTTGCAGGAACCCTTGTAACACACAACGCAGAGGTACTTGCAGGTATTGTACTTGCTCAGTTGACACAGCCAGGCACAAAGGTATGGTACGGAAGTTCCACCACAACATTCGACCTGAAGAAGGGTACAGCACCTGTAGGTTCACCTGAACTCGGTCTTATCAGTGCCGCTGTTGCAAAGCTCGGTCAGTACTACGGTCTGCCCACATTCGTGGCTGGTTCGTAGGCAGATGCCAAGATACCTGATGGCCAGGCTGGTCATGAGAAGACAATGACAACACTTCTCCCCGCGTTTGCAGGTGCAAACACTCTGTACGGTGCAGGTATGCTTGAGCTTGGTATGACATTCTCACTCGAACAGCTTGTCTTTGACAATGACATGATCTCAATGACAAAGAAGGCAATGGCAGGAATCCCCGTAAATGAAGAGACTCTGGCAGTTGAAGCGATCGACCAGGTAGGTATCGGGAAGAACTTCCTCGCACACAAGACCACAAGAAAGAACATCGACCTGCCATCCAGTCCGATGATCATTGATCGTCTGATGTACGGAGACTGGGAAATGGCTGGTTCAAAGGACCTTGCAACAGTTGCCCACGAGAAGGTAGTCGACATCATGAAGAACCACGTAGTAGAGCCAATAGACGCTGACTTGCTCAAGGACATGCAGGCAGTCGTTGAGAAGGCCGACAAGGCATTCAGAGGCGCATAAGGAGGTAAGAAAAATGGCAACAAAAGAACAGATTATCGCGAAAGCAAAAGCAGCTATTTTAGATTTTGATGAGGATGCAGCGGCAGAAGTGGCCCAGGAATCCCTGGATGCCGGAGTAAATCCTGCAGAATTGATCCAGGACGGTTTCACCGCAGCAATGAACGAGATCGGCGATCAGTTCGAGGCAGGTGCACTCTTCCTTCCTCACGTAATCGCAGCATCCGAGGCAATGAACGCCGGAGTAGAGGTTCTCACCCCTGCACTTGAGGCAATGGGAGGAGAAACCGAGAGCAAGGGCAAGATCGTCATCGGAACAATCGAGGGTGACATCCACTCCATCGGAAAGGACATTGTCGCAACAATGCTGAAGATCGAGGGATACCAGATATTTGACCTCGGAAGGGATGTGCCAATAAAAGCCTACGTAGAAAAGGCAAAAGAAGTCAAAGCACAGGTAGTTGCATCATCTGCCCTGATGACCACAACAATGGTCAACCAGATCCAGATCGAAGAGCAGCTCAAGGAAGCAGGCATCCGTGACTCTGTCAAGACAATGGTCGGCGGTGCACCTGTAACCAAGGACTGGGCTGACAAGATCGGTGCAGATCTCTATGGAGAGAACGCTACAGATGTTGTAAACAAGCTCAACGCAATCTTCTGATCTCAGAGATTTGCGAAGTAGTGAAGATGTATTTTTACATCTTTGCTACTTTTTGAGCAAGTAAGTCAGACATGTCTTCATTATGCGGGGTGCTTTTGGGAAATGTGCAGGATTGGTATGGAATGTGAATCACTGACCGGTAAAGGTCGGTTATTTTTATCCCTTAATATTTATCTGCGCCTCAGAGAGGAGATAATTAATTATCGTTAGGGTATGGTCATGTACCGGTAGACAATATCCGGACCTCCTGTAGGCCCTATGTAAAGAAAAACCGTTATTGGATCATTATGTGCGTATCTCCTCGTTAAACAGGCATGTTTCCTGCAAAACAGTCGTTGTTATTCAGTCAACAATAAAAAATGAATAATTGGAGGTAGTAATATGGATCTACAATCATTAAAAAAGCAAGAACACAAGAGGAGAGTCAAATACGGCTATATGTGGGCTCTTTTCTGTGCTGTTCTCTGGGGCCTGTGGTATCTCCCCGGTACAACCGTATGGGTACTTAATCCCTTCGACACAATGTATGGTGAGATTGCTGCAGAAAGCGGTGATGCAATGGCACTGGTAATAGTTGCTGTGCTGATCACTGCATTCAATGCGTTAACAGTCATTATTGCTCTTGCCGTCTGGAACGGTGTCCTTGGTAAGTTCGGTGAGATGAAAAGAACAGTGAAGGAATTCCACCCCTGTTCAAAGTGGTTCTTCCTGGCGGCTATTTTTGGTGGCCCTATGGCCATATTGGGTTCTTTTATCGCAATGGGCTTTGTCGGAGGCGCTTTTGCAGCAGTTGCTGCTCTTATGTATCCTGTGGTCGGTTCGATACTGGCTTCCAAGTGGTATGGTGAAAAGATATCCAAGAGAGCTTTTGTTGGTATAGCTTTCATCATTCTCGGAGGTATCACGATCTTCGGTGGCGGACTGCTCAGCGAGATCGGAAGCGGAAATGTCGTATGGATCGGTTATCTCGGAGGACTTATGGCAGCTGCCGGCTGGGGTATTGAAGGTGCCATCGCTGGTAAGGGTCTTGATATCGCAGAACCCGATGTTGGTCTTACACTGAGGTTCCTTGGTGAGAACGTCATCTGGTGGGTATTGGCAGTACCAATCCTTGCAATTGCCGGTTTCCTGATGTTCAAGTACGCACTTATGGTATTCGAACCACTCACACTCCTGGTACTGGTATTCGCAGGTATAACGTTCGGTTTCTGTTATGTTGCCTGGTACAAGTCCTTCCCGCTCATAGGTGTGGGCAGGGGACAGGGTATCGGAAACCTGTACGGTCTGTTCGCTGTGATCTTCATTGCACTCTTCTTCGGAGATATTCCTTCATGGACTATCCTGCTTGGCGGTGCTCTGTGTCTTGCCGGCAGTTCCATCATGTTCTCTGAAGACACCGGTGAAATGGAATCTCTGAGAGGTGATTAAAATGGTGGCAAATCGTCCTATAAAGTTCAGGATACTCGAACTCTCTAACAAAGAGGGTGGCGTCTGGAACTATGAAATCGTGAAGCAGATACAGAAGGAATACAATCTCAAAGGGGATTTCCACAGGGACTCTATCAACTTCGATATCATCGAGCTTGCTTCAGGTGGAATGCTGAAGGATGTCGAGGTTAAGGTCGATGAAGATGGGATGTACAAGAAAGGTTTCCTTCTGCACAAGTATGTAATCACGGATTTCGGAAAAGCTAGGGCAGCAGATGCCTGTTTGATGTATGTATGATGGAGGAGTTATAAATGGTACAAACACAAGCCGCAATGGAAGCCTATAACGCTTACTGGGCAAACTCCCCTCTACCGGCTGCAGATGTATTGTGGATGGTTGTCATCCTCATCGTTGCCCTACTGGCACTGTGGCAGGCAAGGACCTTTGTTTCCCAGTTCTAATGAAACGACAAACGAATAGGGAGTAGAGTAGATCAGTTAAAGTACATTTGCCGGGAAGTGATATTTCCAACTCGGCAGATGTACCTGAATTATTTCCAATTTATTGCTCTGTCTGTGCAGATGAAGAAGAAAATATATGGGAAAAATATATATACAAGGCATGGACCCCCTACTTGGGGAATGTTTATATACTGACAATAAACGCTACATATAAATATTTGCTTGTTTACTTACCATTTGATCAAATCTGCAAACAGAGTATCAATAAAATTTCCATAGAATGTACGAGGTATAAATAATGAGCAACGAAGAAATGTTCAAACAACTTTCTGATGCCATCGTTTCCTGCAAAAAGGAAACTGTAGAGGCAGCCGTTGAAAAGGCAAGAAACGAGGGTATCCCTCCTGCAGAGATCATAGAGAAAGGTCTTGCAGCCGGGATGAACGAAGTGGGTGTCCTCTTTGAAAGGGGCAAGTTATTCCTGCCGCATGTCATGATGGCAGCAG
>JAWSUM010000132.1:0-6499 GCA_033549165.1 Methanolobus sp. | reverse complement strand
CTATTGTTGCATTAGAGGGGTCCAGGACAATGCCACCTCTGTCTGCAATGCCGTTTATGACAGCATCGATAGGTTCGGTCTCAACGAGTCCTGATATGCGTGCTCCCATACCCTGAACAAGGGAAGGGTTGTTTGTGATGACTGTACCTGCACCGTCACAGACTGTTACAGTGGTATCAAGCATTCCCCTGTTCAATCCGGTCATCATCACTTCGGATGCTCCGAAGCCAACGAACACATCCATCTCAAGCTTGCGCTCTGCGGTGAAAAGTCCGAAATCCCTGATACGGAATTCCATGTTCTTCCGGACCTCTTCCTTTGTGATCTCTTTGATACCTCTTGCTTTTTCAAAGATAGGACACCATCGTATCTGCGGTTCACCCACTTCAACGACCTTGCCATCCTCAACAACTACCTTTGCACGTCCCAGAATTTCCATTATATGTGGCATTTGATCACCAGTCAATCAGTATTGTTAGTATTACTAGACATTAAAGTATATTCCTTCTGTCTATGACTTTCTTGGACTTGCCTTCGGTTCTTGGGATAGTTCCCTTTTCAACAAGCTCGACATTGGTCCTTATGTTCAGAACGCCTTTTAACTCGTTCTCAACATGTCTTTTTACTGCTGCCAGGTCTTTCAGTTCACCTGTGAATGCGTTTTCTTCGAGTTCGACCTTTACGGTCAACTCATCCAGCATTTTCTGATTCCTGTCGAGTATGACCTGAAAATGCTCGGTGACTTCAGGCACTCTTGCAATGACATTCTCTATCTGGGATGGGAATACATTGATACCCCTCACAATAAGCATATCATCGGCCCTTCCAAGCAGTCTGGATATACGTGTGGTCGTTCGCCCACAAGAGCATTCACTTTCAAGAAGCCTTGTAATGTCACCGGTCCTGTATCTTATAATAGGAAGTGCTTCTTTTGTAAGAGAGGTCAGCACGAGTTCACCTTTCTCACCTTCGGCAACCTGTTCTCCTTCCTCATCAAGTACCTCTACAAGGAAATGGTCGCTCCATAAGTGCAAACCGTCCTGGTGCTCACATTCAAAGGCCACACCGGGCCCCATGAGTTCAGAAAGTCCGTAAGAGTCATACGCCTTGATATTAAGAGCGTTTTCCAGCTGTTTGCGAGTATTGGAGGACCACGGCTCTGCTCCAAAACATCCGACCCTCAATGAGAGTTCGTCCACAACATCAAGTTCACATGCTGTCTCGGCAAGATAAAGTGCATATGAAGGAGTACAATGCAGGGCTGTGACACCGAAGTCTATCATCATTTCAAGCTGCCTGGCCGTATTGCCCGTACCACTTGGAACTGCCATTGCACCAATTCTCTCGACACCGTAATGGAAACCCAGACCACCTGTGAACAGACCATAGTTCACAGCATTCTGGAAGACATCATCTTCACCAAGTCCTACCATCGTGAGGTTCCTTGCCATAAGGTCGGACCATGTCTCAATATCCTGTCTGGTGTATCCAACAACAGTTGCTTTTCCACTTGTGCCTGAAGAAGCATGGATACGTACAATGTCTTTTCCGGGAACAGCAAAAAGCCCAAAAGGATAGTTATCTCTGAGGTCTGTTTTCCGGGTAGTTGGAAGTTTGCTTATGTCGGCAGCCGATCCGATGTCCTCGGGTTTGATCCCAAGCTGCTTGAACTTTTCCCTGTAAAAAGGCACATTATTATAAACGGATGCAGCCGTCTTTTTCAAACGTTTTGATTGCAGTGCTGCGAGTTCATCCTTTTTCATTGTTTCATACTTAGGCTGCCAGTATTTCATGTGAACATCTCCACAACCATCCAACATAGAACTTCCTGTTTAAATGGTTTACTCTTTAAAACAGTAGACGTCCCGTTATTTAAAACCAGAATGATCATAAACAGGATATATTTATACATAAAATTATAATTTTATACATAATTAAGTAGTCCATGTACATGATGAATCAAACTATGGACATATTTTATTATAAACTGCCATAATATATTAGATACTGTTCAATTAGTCAATCACTTACAGTAGTGTGAGAGAAATGGACAGGAAGTTAAAAGGGAACTGCTTTTTGCTTTTAGTGATCATCATTCTGGCGTGCACGCCATTCGTTATGGCAGGTAGCAATGACACTATCGCAAGCGACGACACCATTACCGATGTGGATGCACACTACAGGGTCATACCCGAAGAAGAGATCGTTCATGTCACAAAGCAGATCGTCTTTCTGAACAACGATCCAGATACAAATTACTGGAGAGGCTACTACTCGACCTACAATTATTACCTTCCGGAGACTGCCAAAAACATCAGGTCGTATGACAAAGAGCACAGCCTGACATTCAGCCAGGTGAAGGAAGGTTACCATGTATTCAATTTCAATAGGAAGGTATGGTACGAAGAGAGTTATACGTTCTATCTTGAATACGACCTGGAGATAAATAAGAACACAGCGATCTTCTATCTTAGCGAATATGGCGACAACACAGCTGTGAACCTGGAAATCCCATCTGACTTTGACACTCATCTTGCAAGAGAGGATTATGCACTTGAAGAAAAAAAGTACTCGAATGTCTACAAGTTCGAAAAAGGACAGGAATGGTCAGGATCCTGTCTTGTCAACTCTGTCAGGTCCACTGATTATTCTGTTCTGGAAGAAACTGTTCACCTTCAGGAAAAAGACATTGCTGTCACAATAAGATACTGGGGCGGAGAAGAAGAATGGGCCCAGCAGATGATGAACACCACAGTTGAGAGTCTTCCGGTCCTCGAACAGACCTGGGGACTGCCATACCCTGCGTCTTACAACATAACGATAACACAGGCCAATACTACAGAGACCGGAGGATATGGAGGATACAATGAAGGAAGTAAAGGCATCTGGCTGTTACACACATCAAGTGATGAAATTCTTATTCATGAACTCGCACATTACTGGACTCGTGCCTGTAACTTTGACCAGCTCTGGATGGACGAAGGATATGCTGACCTTTATACGTATATTGTTCTGAACGAGACTATGCCTGAAAGAGCTGAGAAAAGAAAAGAACGTTTCCTGGAAAAATATGACACCCTGAAAACACAATATGAGATCCCGCTATCGGAATGGAGCACACCTGAAAGTATTGATGAAATGACACAGGAAGAGGTTGATTTTGGCTATAAGAAGGCTTTTGCACTGACATATACGCTCTACGAGGACATTGGGCTTGAAGCTATGCAAAGTTCCAATCTTGATTTCGCAAGTTCGAGGACCCCGGTGGATGAAGAGATGTTCATAGAGATCATCGATTCATCTTCAGATAATGATCAGGACAAAATCAAAAAATATATATATATGTAAATTAGTAACAAAACTAATAAAATATATCTTAAATTCCAATAATAACGTATTGAAAAAATATGTTCCAATTCGGAGGACTCATCTTATCTGTGGGGAGAGATGACAGAAACCTTCTGAACAGGACCTGAACTTGCGGGAGTGAGGGCTTATGGAGATAGACTGCAAACCGAAAAGAGATTCACATACTTATCCATTCTATGATATACTTGAAATCTTCCAGGCGTCCAGTTCGCCAAACCTGATTCTGAAAAAAGCAGTCGAGGAGATACCTGCTCTGTTCTTTATCCACGGCAAAGTGTCCGCCCTGGTCATCTGGAAGGACCAGGCGTTCATATCCTCCGGTTTTGACACAAGGGGAAGGAAAATTACAAGTGACATTATAGTCCACGGTCAAAAAGAAGGAGTAATAGAGATATTCTTCAACAAGGTCCAGATCAATATAGAGAAATGGAACAGGCATTCATTCCCGCCGAGGGACAGCAGTGTCCTTCTGGATCAGATATCCAGAATGATCGGCAAATTCCTTGCAAAAGAACATCTTATCGATTACCTCGCCACATCTGAGAAGAACATAAGGAATGTGTTCGACAATCTTCAGGATCACATCTTTATCCTTGACCTGGAAGGAAATATACTTGACTGCAACAAGCAGGCAACGGATTGCCTGAACTTCGGATGTGGCCAGATATCGGGCTTAAAGCTGAAGGATACAGGGTACTTAAATGCGCAAACTGTGGACAGGATAATTGAACATACCCTTTTTGATGGTGCATTTACCGTTGAGACCGAGTGCTCATGCGCGGACGATGTGATCATCGTAAGGATAGATGCCAGTTGTATTGATTACAACGAGAGGGAAGCAATACTGTGCATTGTCCGGGACATCTCGCAAATCAAAGAATATGAGATGGATCTTAAAAGATATGCTGAAGAGTTCAAGAATTCCGGGGAGCTTAAGGAGCTTTTCACGGACATAATCTGCCACGACCTGCTGACACCTGCAGGGATAATCAAAGGATTTACAGAAGAACTTATTTGTAATCCTTCCAGTGAAGAAAAGGACCTGTCCTTGCGGAAAATATATGAGAACATCAACCGGCTTATCGAACTGCTTGATTCGGCCACAAAACTCAGCAAACTACAAAGGGTTGAAGAGATCTTGTTCGAAGATATCGATATTGTTCCGCTTTTCCTGATGGTGGTGGAGAATCTCAAAACCGACGCAGATGGAAAACGGCAGGAAATTGTGATCAGCAAGGGCCTGAAATGTCCTTCAAAGGTCAATCCAATAATTGAAGAGGTATTTGCTAATCTGCTGTCCAATGCCATAAAGTACAGTCCTGATGAAAGCAGGATAAATATTGATTTCCTGGATGAGAACAGACACTGGAAAGTCGTTGTCAAAGACTGCGGTAATGGCATCTCTGACATGGACAAGGCTTTCATATTCGACCGTTTCCATCGGGCGGACAAGAAGGGCATAAAAGGCAGCGGGCTTGGCCTGGCAATCGTGAAAAGAATAACCGAGCTACACGGAGGTGATTATGGGATCGAGGACAATCCCGAGGGACAGGGTAGCATATTCTGGGTTACGGTGAAAAAAGCGTACTAAGACACAAACTGAGATTCTTAGAAGTATATTTCGAATATTTTCATAGATCAGTGATCGGAATGGATCGTTCTTTGTAATATTCACAAAGTTCTTTGCACCATCCAACCGCACCAGGGTTACAGCAGAGAAGTTCTTTGCTGTCATATTCGCCGGTCTTTCTTAATAGCCTGAAATAAGTGCAATGATCATTATATCCAAAAGACAGGAATCTAATTTCATCAGGATACACGAACAATTTCATTTTTCCACTATCGAGATACATTTTAAACTCTCCCACATGATCCCTTTTTATCTTTTCAAAAAGCTCTTCACTTACGATCAGAGATATATCCAGACCGTTCTTTATCCATTCAGAATAGATGGCAGCAAAATTGGGGTACAGGAAGGCGGTAACCTTCGTTACTTCCACCGATTCATTGCTTTTATCAAAGAATTCTCTATTGATCTCGTGTAACTCGGTCATTCCAGGTATTATCACCTTGCAGGAATCGAGTTCACGTAATCTTTTTAGCAGATAAGGCGGAATGAAATCCAGTTGACGTTCACCCCAATAGTCGATGTCGATATCGAGGACTTCAACAATTCCCACAATTTTGTCCATTTCCTCAACTACCAGCTGCCCTATCGTTGTAAGCTTATACGTATCATCCAGATGTTCTATGAGTTTGCTGTCCTCCAGAATACGGATCTGAGGTAGCAATGCCTGCCTGGTTGTTTTAAGTGATTGCAGGAGGGTTTTTGTCTCTTTCATACCATCCTGAAGTAATAGGAGTACATTCTTCCTTTTTTCCGACATAAAAAGTACATCAAGTAACGGCTTCCTCATTCTCCTCCCACGCCCACCATGCAGCTTTCCTCCCCATTGAGCCCAACTCAGAAATAATACGCTGCAAACGGTTTACAATAGTAATAACTTTACCAGCATACTATATAAAACTAATTTCAAGCAAAACAGGCAACTGTTACTTTAAAGATTCAGATCATATATCAGATATGAAAGCCACCCCATCTAATTCTTATTCAAGTTATGTGTTGAACAAGAACACATTTAAATATATTAACATAATAATTCCTTTGCTATAAAACATAAAAATGCAAAAGTGATAGTTCATAATCCTGACTTTAACCTGAAACTTTTACTATGATCCAGGATGCTTGTTTGATATCGGAATGAAAGAACGAACTTTCAAGATTCCTTAAAAATAAGATCATCGAGGCTGCATGAAAAAAGAGCTACTTCAATCTTATAAAATTGAATACGAATCATCAACTGAAAATAACATATCTTTTATCAGCCATCCCAGTGAATCTGAGAACACGAGCAATCAAAAGACCGGTTCGCTCTCGACAAATGATGACATGTACAGATCCTTTTTTAAAGAAAATATTGCAGTTATCCTTCTTGTCGATCCTGAAAAATACTATATCGTTGATGCAAATGATGCCGCTTGCAACTATTATGGCTGGACGATCGAAGAGATAAAGCGTAAGAAGATCGATGATATATGTCATTTGTCAGGTGAGGAGAAAGAAGCTGAG
>JAWSUM010000131.1:0-6565 GCA_033549165.1 Methanolobus sp. | reverse complement strand
CTGTTTTTTCCAGGTTCTCGCACTGCCTCCAAAACCATGAACAAATACTATCCAATCTACAGAATCGTTTTTATAGAAAACTTCGGCACTAAATCTTTTTTCTTCTGCCATCGGTAATTCCTTTCTTGAAAGCAAGATACTTCAAAAACAGAGGAAAGTTCTTTCTGTTATGCTCCGGCATTTTCTGAAACAGGTCATCAGATAGTTTTTCCCATTCTTTTGCCCGATCATAGCTTTTCCTGGCAAGATCTTCAGGTGATTCAGGATTTGCCAGATGGGTTGATCTTGCTCCTCCGGCCTTGACCACATCAATTATCGCCTGCGGATTATCAATTAACGGACAGGGTCTTAACGGATTCTGTGAAAACGGCTGGGCATTTCGGAAAGCAGTAAAGAACTTAGATCTGAGAGCTTCAGCAAGGGATACTTCGTATATGTTTGAATCGGAATAGTGACAGAATGCACAGGGCTCAACGTCACCCCTGGCATTGATATGGGCAAAACCAACACCTGCACCGATACAACCAAAGGACAGATGCCCATTATTCCAGAAATCTATTATCACATAATCGTGTTTTATGCAGTAATCCCTGATCTTTTCCTGAACGTATGCCCTTTGCCCGGCAGTGCACACCAATGAAGTATCAGCATCGCTTCCCACGGGAATATACTGGAACAGCCATCCGAACCATGCACCTTTTTCACGCATATGGTCAAGGAATTCATCGCTGGCTATGGTCTTATAGTTCTTCGAATGATAGCAGGCAGAAAAAGCAAACGCAATATCTCTGGAACTCAGAATATCCATGGCCTTGGTAGCTTTATCGTAAACTCCTGGCCCTCTTCTGAAATCCGTTTCTTCTTTTGTTCCTTCGATACTAATGAAAACATTCAGATTCCCCAGTTTTGACATTTCATCGGCAAATCCTTCATCGATCAAGGTCGCATTGGTAAACGCTCCGAATGTCATGCGGTTATGTTTTTTGCATAACTTCAGAATATCGTCTTTTCGGAGTAAAGGTTCACCGCCAGTCATTAAGCAATCCATGATACCTAATTTTTCAGCCTGGTTCAGTATATCATCAAACTTTTCATAGGAAATGTTATGGCCGCTTTCATAATCCTGAGACCAGCAACCTTTGCATTTTAAATTGCAGTTACTGGTGGGATCTACCAGCAGAACCCTGGGAATAGAACATTTATTTTTGAATCCGTTATATAGCTCTTTCAAGGTAACGAAATTACCCATGGTCAGGTGAGTTGCTATTCCCTTAGCCGAAAAGAATTGTTTACTCCTATAGATGTAAGCTTTATGATGCGGGAAAGGAGGTATATACTCCTTCTTTCCGTTGATCATTAGATATTTCAATTGCAGACCTCTCAATTATTATTTCTGGGTCACAGACACTTTTTGTGGAATTACTCCATCAAAAACAAACTCACCATCTGAATTTGAGGTCAGACTATTTATTTCAAGTCCCGGGACAACAGTATAAATCCGGGGGAAATACTCTTCCATTGTATTCACGCTTTCTTCTTCCATATATGTATCCGGAAGTGGGATTGCTCCAAGGTAAAATGTTTCCGGGTCTCCGCTTAACTGATTGTTGGTGACGCTGATCCGTCCTTTACTATAGATGTTCAAACTGTCAGGTAACGGGATCGGGACATCGCCTGCGACATCTGAATACAGATCAGCCTTAAGTCTTTTTATGTCAGCAGTGCTTGATCCTTCCATTGTTCCATCTGGTAAGACTTTTACCTGCAAATCATCAAACCACCAGAATCCGGGTGCGATCTCGTTCAGTAAAGCCGTTGACTCAGCCGCCGTTAGAGTAAATTCTTTTCGTTCATACTCTGAGAATTCGAAATTATAATCATGGATCGATTTCTTTTCCGCATTTTTCTTGTATTCTTCCAGTTCTTCGCCGGTCATACCTTCATATTCGACCTGAATACCAGTTTTCCCTAAAGCACTCAGGTAGTCTTCATGGGTATATTCGACTCCCAGATCCTTAGGTCCGAATAGAGAAAAACTTGCATAGACCCAGGATACACTAGCTAAAATCAATACAAAAACAACTAATAGTACATACTTAAGGTTTCCCTTTTCTGCGCTCATTATTACCACCCTTTAATTACATACCATTTATACTATTTTGATAATAATATTAACTTGAGTTCTATTCTATTTAAGTTAATATCCTGTTTTAACAGTGGAAAGTAATTAAATCGTTTTTTGCCCTGCTGTATCTGGCAAAAATGTACTTGGAACAAAGAACATATGGAATTATTTCCTACAAAAATGTATCCTTTCCTATCAGAAGATACTGGATCAAGGTTTTTGAATGATACAAAAAAATGTTCAGACCTTTAAGTGCGATTTTTCGCTATAAACAATGAACGTTTAAAGGTTCAGAGAATTCAAAACTAGTTTCTGCAATCGAATTATTTGCAACATTGTGCTTTAACAATAAACCAATAATGAAAGCAATGATAATAGAAAAGTAAGAATGGAAGACCAATATATTGATCTTCCGATCACATTAAAAATTAATTATAGCTGTAAAATTAAGCAACTTCGCCGAATGCGAATTTGCGTGCTACTTTTGTAACTTTTACTGTAACTTCATCGCCGACCTTGGTGCTTGGCACGAAGATAACGAATCCGTCTACTCTTGCGATTCCGTCGCCTTCTCTTGCAATGTCTTCGATTGTTACGTCATACTTCTCGCCGGCTTCGACCGGAGCATCTGAATTCATGTTATTAAACAAAATATTTCACTTCCTTTAAGGATAGCTTAAAAAGAAATACACCAATTAGTTAAACATAAGAAGAAACAGTAAAAACAGTTAAGGTAATACTATCTAGCCCTATTATTTATCAAAGTAGTTTCAGCCTCTAAAAGCAATCTTAAAAGGGAAGGATACTATATATATCTATTCCTATGCAATTGTGTATATTTTCAAACAAATGGTGGAATTTCACGGTAAAATTCTCAGGAATATCCCACAATATCAAAACACATCGAAAAGTTATATGAACTTGTTTTACTTGTGTCTTAGCAGTCTTTCAATTGCCGTCCAGCGCTTTGATCACATTGAGCCTGCTGATCATTAAAGCCAGGACTATAATGGATAATCCGGACAGGATGAACATGAAACCTATCCCTCTTCCCTGGCCTGTGCCTATTATCTGTCCGATGGTGGAAGCGAAAAGACCCTGTGCCTCAAACAGCGGACCGAATACGGAATCCGCCAGAATGCCAGCCGCAGCAAAGGCTAACACCATTCCGGATTGGGATATCAAGGATACGATAGACCATACCCGCCCCTGGACATTATTCTCTACATTATTCCGTATCATTACATCCAGACTGGTATTGATAAAAGGTAATACTGTGGAGAAAATATCTGGAATGAATTTGGAATTTAAAAAAAAGAAATGCACTTTTTTTTATTCACTTTCATGATTGAATTGCCAGCCGACTCCGAACCTGTCGGTTACAAAGCCATACGATTTGCTCCAGAATGTTTCCTGAAGGTCCATACCTACAGTGCCACCATCTTTGAGTTTATTGAACAACGACCTTATTTTATCCATATCCTTACTGAGAATTATAAGGCTGATATTGTTCCCTGTGACCAGGGGCATGTCCGGAGGAACATCAGAGAACATCACAGTGCCTCCTTCTATATCCAGAGAAGTGTGCAGTACCAGATCCTTTGTCTCTTCCGTGAGAGGAAAGTCCTCATCTGCGGGCGCATCTTTGTATAACATTATCTCGGGTTTTTCTGTTCCGAAAACATCGGAATAGAATTCTACAGCTTCACGACAGTTCCCATTAAAATTTATATATGCCTGTAAAGACATTTTGTTCACTCCCGGTCTTAAATCCTAATTCATTAATAAGTGAGACTTACTCCATTAAATAACTTACCGGATTTTCAAAACCAACATGTCGGCACAATGATAAAAGGAAAAGCCAAATATCATTCGATTATTTTAAATATAATAAAATCGGTAATTACATTCCGTGTATATTCAAAAAAGAGCATAAGTCGCAGAACCTATGCCGAACACACTGTTCACCAACACAGAATATAAAAGTGGGATTATCGGAGGATCTAGCAGATGAAACTGGAACTTATGGAAACAAGATCAAGATTTGAAGAGTTTGAAAAGGAATACCGGGACTCGAAAGCATACCTTCGCAGAGCCAGATTATTCCAGGTCGAGGGACAGGACCATAGCGTGGTATTCAATGTGGCCTCACTTGCACTTGAACGTTATCTTGTTGCTCTATGCTATTTGCATGACATGGAGCCGTATAACCACAATTATACCTGCCTGATGGATACCGTGGAAATGTTCATTGACGTGCCTGCGGAACTGGACGAAGATATCAGGTCCCTGGACAGGATATTCGATATTTGTTCCCTTGACGATTATTATCATGGTGATCCTGAACCATCGGACATGGATCTGATCCTGTCAATGTGCGACGCAGTCGAGAAATTATTTGACCAAGCAAAGATATCATCGATAAGGGAGTCTTTAAAGGAAAAATAAGCGATTTGAAATCGATAAGGCTATTTTTCACTATAATCAAAATATATGATCACCTGTTTTGTCAGTCCGATGTTTTAACAGTATAGTGAATAGTCTGGGCAATGACCTTGCCTTTCTCGATCACAAAGGAATCGGCTCCGTCATCCACATATCTGCCTCCGCCCCTACCATTCCATTCTAGAAATGCTATGTTGCCTTCCACTAGTTTATTGGTATATTCGAATGTCGCATCAGGCAATTCTTCATTCAGGAGTTCAGCCAGATAACGAATTCCGTCATAACCTGAAAATTTACCTTTACCTGTCAGGATCACGCAATCTTCCGAATAGTTCTTTTCCATATCGTCTTTATAGTTCAGTTCTTTGGCAAGGCGCAAGTGATCTTCGAAAACCTCTTCTGTTGAACGGTTATTTGATTTGTCCACATCTATCCCCATATAAAATAGGGCAGCATCTATAAATGAAGTTCTGTATACTCACAGAATGAGCATCTATTTTATCTTCCAATTAAAAAAAAGCATCAGTCTGTTTTTTGTTTAAATCTTTTAATATTAGCTGAATAACGGATGCTTTGCTACCCTGTTACTATTTTTTTCAACAACAAGCTTATTGCACATCGATTTAAACAATTAAAAGGGGGTTTGATATTGAGAAGTCAATGGACGATTTTTTTAGTGCTGGCAAGTGTCCTTTTAGGAATGGGACTTGCTTCAGCCCAGGTATCAGATCTAGAATTAGATATAGTAAATGAAACAGGACCAATAGAGAACATTACAGCAAAAGAGATAGTCATCAGCCAGGAAGATGGCGGTGATGTACGCTGGCTATTACCAGGCCCTAGAGAACTGGATCCTGAATTATTCGGGACTCCGGATGCACCTTTGGGTTTTGAAGAGGGTATAGGTGTCCCTGTGGAAGACAGGAACGTAGACGAGAATGGAACCGCGTTTACCAATACATCGGTAAATACTGCATTCTCGGACGAGTATGCACAGGTGAACGGAACGTTCCAGGCAAACATGACGGACATTACAAGAGTAGATGACCCGGATTCAAACGACACTGCTCAAGCAGAGTTCATATTCACGGACCCTGCCGGGGAAAATGAATACAGGTTAGTCCTGACGCAAATAATTCCTGTAGGTGTCGATCACCCGTTCATGGGCGGAGTGATAGTTGATAGTTACCTGCACGGAAGGACAGGGATTGGAACCCGTATGGTACCAACCACATACGCATATGGTGCACTGTGGGGTGTTGGTGACCTGTACATAAACGGCGAGCTTGTAAGTGATAACCGCCTGGTACATATAATGGCGACCGAACAGGTAAGGACAACCGATGATGAATTCAGGCTGCTCTTTGACGATGAACTGCCTCATGAAGGAATACATACACATCTTGTATTACCGGACGTTGCGGTGACCTCAGAAGGACCTGTCCAGGAACCTGTACCAACAGGATACATGCTACCCGATGGAACAGAACAGCCATTCATGCATGTAATGTTTGAGGATACGGAAATCCAGGGACTGGAAGTCATAGGTTGATCAGTTCTGGTCTTATTCTCTAATATAAAGTACTAAATTGAGGTGTACATCACCTCCACTTATTTTCTATTATATACGTGTTCTGTTCAGCTATTCAAAGAACTGCACACAATCACATTCCATTTGACTGAAGTTAGCTACAGAGTTCGAAGCAAACGAATTTTTTTATATAAAGCCATCACAATTAATCCATAGAACCCGCAATTGAACCATTCAAATGAATTGCATTTTAGATCAAGAGAGATATGGGGACACAAATGTCAGTCCAGGAAAACACAAAGAAGATACTCAATGTACTCGGAAACACAAAACTAGTCAGTGTTACCAAAACAGTTGAACCTGCAAGAATAAACGAATCAATAAGAGCCGGAGCAACCATCATAGGTGAGAACAGGGTTCAGGAGTTCGAGGAAAAATCTGATGATATTCTGCCCTGTGAAAGG
>JAWSUM010000130.1:0-6698 GCA_033549165.1 Methanolobus sp. | reverse complement strand
CCCTCCACAGGGCAATACGTGCCATCAACGAGTTCGTGCTTGAGGACCTTTCAAGGTGGTATATCCAGCTTATCAGGCCAAGGACCTGGGTAGAGGCAGATGACCCTGACAAACTCGCAGTATACAGGGTACTGTATGAGGTCTTCGTTACGCTGTCCAAGGTCATTGCACCCTTCATGCCTCACCTGGCAGAGGAAATGTACCAGAACCTCGTGAGAAATGTAGATGCCGATGCTCCTGAATCTATCCATATGAACGACTGGCCGGTTGTTGATGAGTCCCTTGTGGACAGGGAACTGGAAGTACACATGGACCTTATCAGGTCGATGGTAGAAGCATCCTCCAATGCCCGTCAGAAGGTCGGACGCAAGCTCAGATGGCCGGTGTCCCGCATAATCGTGGCCCCAACCAAAGAGTCAGCCGCCGATGCTGTGGTCAACCTCAGGTCCGTACTCATGGACCAGACCAATTCCAAGGATATCGTTCTTACAGATGTAGGCGGATCATGGGATGAACTTGGGTTTGAGGCAATTCCCAACCCAAGTACCATTGGCCCCGTGTTCAAGGGAGATGCAGGAAAGGTCATAGCTTCTCTCAAACAGGTCGATGCCATGACCCTTAAGAAGGTCCTGGCAGCATCAGGAGAATTCGAACTTGAGATGGCCGGAGGCACAATGGTGACTATAACGCCGGATATGATCAATTTCCAGGAAAGCCTCCCTGAAATGGCTGCCAGTGCAGAGTTCGATGCGGGTACTATCTATGTGGATGCAAAACTGACACGTGAGATCGAGTCTGAAGGTTTTGCCAGGGAAGTTATCCGCAGGGTACAGGACATGCGTAAGGAACTTGACCTTGCGGTCGATGAGCCTATCAAGGCACATATAAGGATAGGGGATGAAAGGGTCCTTGACCTTGTGCTTGACCTCGAACAATATATCGCAAAAGAGATCAGGGCCGATGTGCAGGTCATAGGACTTGATGTAGATTCCACAGGCACACTTTCCAAGGACTGGGATGTGGAAGGTACATCCATCAGCATTGGGATATCTCCATCCAACGGAGAATGAAGGAAAAATAGTAAAATATGGAATTCGAACTTTGGGAACCCATCTACCTGAATATACTCAGGGACATGGGTTTTAGCAGGGAAGAGGATGAACATGCAGCTATCATCCTCTCCCAAATGCTAGATCCGGCTAAGACAGCAAATGTATCGGTCCTAAAAAAACTGATAGCCGAAAAAAGTGTCCTGGTATGTGGCAACGCACCGGGCCTTGGAGCCGAGCTTGACAGCACGGATACTACAGGCTATGTGATTATTGCCGCTGATGGCGCTACGGCAGTTCTCGTCGACAGGGGTGTAACGCCGGATATCATTGTGACGGACCTTGACGGGGATGTGGAAAAAGAGATAATGGCCAATAAACGGGGAACTGTCATTGTGGTGCATGCACATGGGGACAATATCGATAAGCTAGAGAAATATGTGCCACTGCTAAAAGATATAATAGGAAGTACTCAGTCAGTACCCCTTAAGAACGTATACAATTTCGGGGGTTTCAGCGACGGTGACCGATGTATATTCCTTGCAAGGGAATTTTGTGCATCTGAGATCAAATTAGTGGGTTTTGATCTTGATGACGAGAATGTTACAGATATCAAGAAAAAGAAACTCATGTGGGCAAGACGATTGATAGGGGAAATACTCTGAAGGGATTATTACTTATATCTGCGGATATTTTGAGAAGTCTTCCAGAGTTACGATTTTATGAGAATCTATTTATATTTCCCTACTAAATAGGGAATGGAATTATATGCAAACACTGATCCTGTGTATAGACAGAGATAACGATCTGGGTGAAAAGGCCAATATCAGGGGGCCTCTGATTGGCCGGGAAGTGAATATTGAGGCTGCTGTGAAGCTTGGTACGGCAGACCCTGAGGATTCGGATACTAACACCATTTTCGGTGGTATCAAGGTACTTGACGATCTGCTGGCAAAAGGTGTTGATGCAGAGATAGTGACCCTTGCTGGTGACAGGAACGTAGGTATCATATCCGACCAGAAGATAGCAAACCAGCTTGACATGATCCTCAAGAAATTCAATGTCGGATCTGCAATTTTCATTTCAGACGGTGCAGAGGATGAAACCCTGTTACCCATAGTCCAGTCCAGGATAAAGATCGACTCTGTCAAACGTATAGTTATAATGCAAAGTGCAAACCTTGAAAGCACCTACTATATCATCAAACATGCATTCAATGACCCAAAGATATCCCAGACATTCTTCGTACCACTGGGCCTGGCTTCACTGATATATGCATTCTTCCTTTTGATAGACTATCCACAGGGAGCTATCATCGGCATACTTGCAGCAGTTGGTCTTTACATGCTGTATCGTGGGTTTGGGGACTCGATCTCCATATTCTGGGAACGCATGAAGGAATCCTTCTATTCAGGAAGAATGACCTTCATTACATATGCCACAGCAGTTATCATATTCCTGCTTGCAACGATACTTGGACTTATCAGTGTATGGAATCTTTATACAGTTGAAGGTATATGGTATTACGGAATACTCCCATTGTTCACGGTCTTCATCAATACGACCGTGTGGCTGTACACAGGAGCGATCCTGTTCGCGGATATAGGAAAGATCATTGACTGCCGGAAGAGCGGAAGGTCCGTTTTCAGGTATATCATACCTGCTTTCTTCGCGATCTCCATGGGTATGCTCTTCTGGGGTGCAAGTACATACCTGATATCCATAAACCCGGTCATAGGCAGTGATTCCCTTGATCCGAATGCAGGAGTACAGTACTTTGTTTACTCCATTG
This sequence comes from Methanolobus sp., assembly GCA_033549165.1. GTDB lineage: Archaea > Halobacteriota > Methanosarcinia > Methanosarcinales > Methanosarcinaceae > Methanolobus. The sequence continues at coordinate 3,857 of JAWSUM010000130.1, read as the reverse complement.
TAGGCGCCATCATAATTGCCCTTCTGGGAATAAAGATATCCACAAATGTCAAGTTAGAAGAGAATAAGGATATGGCAGGGTCGGCTGATGCGGACACTTAAGGTCGGAGATTCTAAAGGACCTACACCGGATATTGCAATAATCGGTGGTGTAAACGCTTTTCTGCCAGAGGGTTCTGATAATTTTCTTCTAGAAACACCCTTTGGTAACGTTATCGCTCATTTCTTTACTACCGATGGCAGAACTGTTGTAATTGTACCCAGACATGCTGACGGAACAAAGCACGTTCCTCCGCACAGGATAAATTACCGTGCCATTGTACTGGCGATCCGGCAGCTTGGAGTCGCGAGAATTATCTCGATAAATTCCGTGGGTACAATGAAGAACCACCCAATAGGCAGTATTGTCCTGGCGGAGGATTTCCTTGATCTCACCAAGAACAGAGTGTCCACATTCCACGATGACAGAACAGTGCATGTTGACATGACAGAGCCATATTGTCCGGAAATAAGGCAGACCCTCGAAAGTGTACTGAAAAAAAGGAAGATCGGTTTTTCAGAGGGAATTTATGTCTGCACCGAAGGGCCAAGGTTTGAGACAAGGGCAGAGATAAGGATGATAAGCCAGTTCGGTGATGTTGTGGGGATGACCGGGGTGCCTGAGGTCGTTCTGGCAAAGGAATTGAACCTCTGCTATGCATCGATCTGTACCGTGACCAATAATGCCTGCGGAATAGATGATAAAAAGATCACTGCGTCCGAAGTCGTTGACATCCTGCAGGAAAAAAGGGAATTGCTATTTGATGTAATAATCGAGACTATCGGAAATATTCCTGAAAACCGGAATTGCAATTGCAGGCATTCGACCATCGATGCCTGCCTTTAATGATAAGTAAATTTTATGAACCCGTGATTGGCCTGGAATTCAGGCTATGTCTCTGGAGGTGTCTATCTGCACGCCTTCTCCGATCTTGAATTTGATGATATCGGCGTTTGGGACCATACCTCTTATCTTCGGGATAGCAAGTTTGCTTACCAGCTTATCCGATCCCTTTTCCAGAGAAGAGTCGAATATAACGTCAACAGCAGCAAAGGCCTCATTATCCATCTTTTCCGAATTGCTGCCTTTGTGACTGTAAAGATAGGTAAGACATTGTATGTCCTTTGTGACCTCATATATCACATTTGTAAGCTGGCGAATAATGCCGGGATTTACGTGGAGATTCATGAAGAAAGAAAATGAATCGATGATGATGTTGATGATTTCATCGCTAGAGTCATTTGCGATATTATGAAGATTATACTCAGTGAACTCTATGATCTTGGAATCCAGATATTCATTGCCTACGCTTTCAACCATTTCCCCGCATGAGCTGAAATAGTATTCACTGTAGATATCCACAAAGATTATGTTTCCCGGATCAAAACCAAGATTTATGATGTCATTAAGTACGTATTTGGGTTTGCGGCCGGTCGTGAAGTAGAATGTTCTGCGCGACTGGGTGAACTGGTACAGGAAAACCTCGGACATTGATCTGGGGTCAGCTGAGAAATAAGACAATGAACCTGCAGGCAAACCTCCTCCAAGGTTCCTGTCAAGCACATGTATGCCTGTAGAAAGCAGTAGCACCCCATTTTGTGATATTGCATTTGAAACTGGTTTTTTGAGGCTGTCATACAATGACGCTGTCTCTGTGTAATCTTCAGCCTGTTCGTCTGAAGCGACAGTACCCGCCGCAATAGAATTGTTCATCAAGATTTTTCAAGCCCCTGTAAGCAAGAACTATTATATTCTTTTTTATATTTTAGCTTTTGGATTTTACAAAACCAATACTATTTATACCCACTGTACCATCTGAAACGCAGATGACTCTCTGGATATTAATTATTGCCGAAAGGGCAAAAATAATCGTCCTTCCAATAAAGGACAAGAAAAAAAAACCATTATTTGTGGGAGAGCTGGTAGTCAATAATACCGCCAGCGGACCAAGGCCCCACAAATTCAAGATTATTAAAGATAACAAGGAAGAGTTTCATCCCCCTTCAGAGATCACGGAACTTCTGCGCAGTGCCGACCGTATCATGATAGCAAAGGAAGGGGATCAAGAACAGATATCCACGATCGTTGATATGTTGCAGGGATTCCAGCTAAGTGCGGATATCGTTAATGTATGCAGGTTCTGTCTTTTGAAGAATATGTTCAATTTCCTGAACAGACGGTCGGTCAGGTACCACAGGGAGAAGATATGCGAGGAATGTGCAAAGGAAGAACTTTCCAGGGTTCTCACGAGCTCACAGATATATTACAGTGATGAAGCCTGTGAAAGAATGGAATCCGTTCTGCTGAAGACCAGGGACCTTGACCGCACACTGCTCATGCTCAGTCCGGAAGAACTGGACCATGAGCTCACACGCTTCGATTCTATAGCTGCAAGCAAAGATATCTCAAGCTCTAAAATAAAGGATCTCCCGATCCACCGGAAATTCAAAGACCTCCTTTTAAAAAAATCAGACACTCTCCTGCCAGTACAATCCCTTTCAATTGAAAGCGGCCTGCTCAAAGGACAGAACCAGCTTGTGACATCGGTCACAGCAACAGGGAAGACACTGATAGGAGAGCTTGCAGGTATCGAGAATATCCTGAGAAAGAGGGGAAAGCTTCTCTATCTGGTGCCTCTTGTGGCGCTTGCTAACCAGAAGTACGACCAGTTCACCAACAGGTATTCGGACCTGGGCATACAGACATCCATAAGGGTCGGCAGTGCCCGCATAAAGATGTCCAGGAACGATAAGTCAAGAAAGACGCTTGACTCTGATATCATCGTCGGGACATATGAAGGGATCGATTATATCCTCAGGACCAGCGGAGCAGACATGCTGGGACAGATTGGCACGGTAGTCATAGATGAGGTCCATACCATTGAAGATGCGGAACGTGGTCACCGGCTTGACGGCGTTATAGCAAGGCTCAAGTATGTCGCACCCGGTGCACAGTTCATCTATCTCTCTGCAACGGTTGCAAAACCGGCCCTAATGGCAAAGCAGCTTAAGGCACAGCTCATAGAATATGAATACCGCCCCGTGCCCATCGAGAGACATCTTATACTCTGTCCCGAGCACTCCAAAATAAAGATAATGACCAAGCTTGTCAGGGATGAGTTCAGCAAGGTCTCTTCAAAAGGCCATAAGGGCCAGACGATCATATTCACAAATTCAAGGCGCAACTGTCACCGTATATCTGAGGCTCTGCCAATGTATTCGGCTCCCTATCATGCAGGCCTCACCAGTGAGGAACGCAAGAAAGTGGAGATCAGCTTCGGGAAGGGAAAGCTTCCCGTCGTGGTGACAACGGCTGCCCTGGCAGCTGGAGTGGATTTCCCTGCCTCGCAGGTAATCTTCGAATCCCTTGCCATGGGCATCGAATGGCTCAATATGCAGGAGTTCCTGCAGATGCTGGGACGTGCAGGCAGGCCGGATTACCATGACAGGGGTGAGGTAGTACTGCTTGCAGTACCAAGTAAGAAGTATACCAGTAATCAGGGCGAAACAGAAGATGCCGTGGCCCTGAAGCTTCTTAAGGGCGAGATGCTGCACACAAGGGTCGATTATGGAGAAGACGAAAAGATCGAGGAGATCCTCGCAACTGCAGCTGTGACGTCTTCAGTGAAAGACCTTCAGAGAATACACGGGAACATGCTTGCTGATTACAGCGTAGACGTGCTGCTTAAAAGGCTCGAGCGATACAAATTCCTTCACTGGAAGGGGGACAATATCTCACTGACCCGATTTGGTACTATCGCTGCGGGCCATTTCCTATCGGTCTCAAAGGCATTTTTGATACGCGATGCCGTATTGATG
>JAWSUM010000129.1:0-6712 GCA_033549165.1 Methanolobus sp. | reverse complement strand
ACGGCGCTGCCGATGTTGGCGTTACCGGACTTGACCTCATCCATGAAACAGGGTCGAATGTAGAAGTACTACTGGACCTCAATTTTGGGAGAGCGAACCTTGTGCTCGCAGTTCCAGAAGAGTCAACCATCACCTCAGCAAGCGGACTAAATGGGATGAGAGTTGCAACCGAGTTCCCTAGCATCACAGGAGAATATTTCAGGAACATGGATGTTGACATCGAAATAATAAAGGTGAGCGGTGCATGCGAAATGACACCACACGTAGGAATTGCCGATGCCATAGTGGATATCTCAAGCTCGGGCACAACCCTCGTGACAAACCATCTGAAGATGATCGACAAAGTATTTTCCTCCTCTGTCCAGCTTATCGCAAACAAAAAAAGCATGCAAAAGGATGGTAAGATCGAACAGATCATGACCGCTCTTGAAAGTGTACTGCGTGCAAAGGGAAAGCGCTACCTGATGATGAACGTACCTGAACAACATCTTGCGGAGGTTAAAAGAGTGCTCCCGGGAATGGCAGGGCCTACGGTAATGAAAGTGGAATCCAGCGAATCCATGCTTGCCGTCCATGCGGTGGTCGAATCCGATAGAATATTCGCAACCGTGGGCGAACTGAAAAAGGCCGGTGCGAAGGACATACTGGTCGTGCCTATCGAAAGGATGATGCCCTGAGGTTCTTGTATGCCTTTTGAAGTGATACCAGCCGTGGACATGAGGAACGGCAAATGCGTGCAGCTTGTACAGGGAGTACCAGGAAGTGAGATGATCTCCCTTGATGACCCCGTAGCCGTTGCAAAGGACTGGGTATCCCAGGGTGCAAGAACGCTTCATCTCATAGACCTTGACGGCGCCATAGAGGGCGCACGCCAGAACGCCCCACTCATCGAGAGGATAGTTAAGGAGTGCAAACCCATGGGAGTCGAGATCCAGGTGGGAGGAGGCATCAGGTCCTTTGAGGATGCTGCCGGCCTGCTAGACCTGGGCGTGGACCGTGTGATACTAAGCACTGCAGCCATCAATAACCCTGATCTCATTAAACAACTTGCAGATTCTTTTGGCAGTGAACATGTAAACGTTGCCCTTGATTCAAGGAACGGGAAAGTATCCATCGAAGGCTGGAAGAAGCAGTCCGAATACACTGCTGTGGAAATGGGAATAAAGTTCGAGAACTTAGGAGCAGGAAGCCTCCTGTTTACGAATATCGACACCGAAGGACTTATGCAGGGAGTAAATACAAAACCCACGGAAGAACTGGTGAACTCGGTCAACATCCCGGTGATAGCATCCGGCGGAGTAACAAGCCTTGAAGACCTCATCTCCATCAGAAATACCGGAGCCGTAGCAGTTGTGGTGGGAAGTGCACTGTATACCGGAAAGTTCACACTTGCAGAAGCAATAAATATTATCAGTAGAGATTTATAAAACAGTATAAGCAAAGGTGCATCCATGAGATCAGCAGAAGTTTCACGCAGGACCGGCGAGACGGATATCCGGATAGAACTGAACATCGACGGAACAGGAATATCGGATATCGACACTGGCATAGGGTTCTTTGACCACATGCTCACAGCATTCTCAAAACACGGCAACTTCGATCTTACTGTCAAAGCCACCGGTGATCTGGTAGTTGATGACCACCACCTCATAGAGGATACTGGCATAGTGCTCGGGCAGGCACTGGCAGAGGCACTGGCAGACAAATCAGGGATAGCCAGGTTCGGAGAAGCCCGCATACCCATGGACGAGGCGCTTGCAAGCGTGGCGCTGGACCTTGGAGGACGCAGTTACCTGGTACTTGATGCCAGGTTCATGTCAGCAAATGTGGGAGAGTTCAGCACCCAGATGGTCAGGCACTTTTTCGAATCAGTGATCCAGAATGCGAAGATCAATATGCATGCAAATGTCTACGGCGATAACGATCACCACAAGATAGAAGCACTCTTCAAGGCATTTGCATACGCCCTGAGAAGGGCGACGGCTATAGAAGGACATGGAATCAAAAGCACTAAAGGAACCATTTAGGCCGCATGAGCTGAAAGAACACGGATTCGATAAGAATTAGTGGAACTTCTTCTTCAGTTTTTCATAAAAGGCCTGTTCTCCACCCGAGGTCTTCTTTGACAGTCTCTCAACTATGAGTTCAGGCGTACTTTTAGCAACATAGTTGTAACGCGGACTCCTGTCGACTATAAGGTTAAGATCAGCATCAAGGCCACTTGCCTCTATGCCGTCCACCCGTATATTACACGCAGTGTTCTCAAGTATGAGCTCTGAGAGGTGGGATACGAACACTGACAAGCTTTGATGGTTCTCAGTGAGTACTTCAAGTATACCAGCTATAATCTTAGCCGATGCCCCGGGCTCGGTTATGGACTCAAGCTCATCAGCCAGCACGATCTTGGCAGAATCATCGGCCACCACTGCAAACTCTGTCAGCGTGGTCTCAAAGGCTCCTGCATCCAGAGTTCCCTTGGATTTGGCAAAGTAATAGAATCCGTCAGTAAGGGATATCTCAGAGGATGCTGCAGGCACAGGGAATCCCATATGGGCCAGAATGACGGATTGGGCTATCAGCTCCAGCATGGAGGTCTTGCCTCCGGAATTGACTCCGCTTAGAAGTATTACACGGCTGCCGTCGGCATCCGGGCCATAACTGTTCCTGCCGACTGAGTAATCTATCGGGACTACGTCCCCATGCCTGGAAGCTATGAAGATGTTGCGACCTTTTTCAAGACCAAGCCCCGGACCTTCGACTATATTCGGCATTTCCAGACCATGGGCCACGGCAAAGCAGCCTATGGCAAAACCAACGTCGAAATCCAGCACTTCCCTGACCATGTTCCTGACAATCCCGGCATAGGATGAAAATACCTTTGCAAGCTCACGTTTGTGCTCAATTTGTCTTTTGAAGACCTTGCGCTCTACATGCTGCCTGAATGAAGACAACTGCTCCCGATCGATCTCTACCGGATGGCTGATCTCATCAGGGAACAAAGAATCTATTAACAGAGTTTCTTTCTTCTGCAGATTCAGATCGCTGCAGATACCGGTGATGCACTCCTTCATCACAGAATGATAGGATGCATAGAGCTTCTTTCCCAGTATATCCTTCAACTCTACGGAACCCTTCATCACCTTCAGCATATCCTGGCCGCCAAGCGTGAACTCACTCTTAACGAGACATTCGTCAAATTTCGAGTTAGCATCCTTCAGAGCACTTGAAATACAGGCATCAAGATTAGCAATGATATAGCGCAGCCGGTCTATTTCCTCATCGGTGCCCTCTATAATGTTCCCCTCATCATTGATAAGTGACAAGGTGGAAGCCAGAACTTCCAGTTTGTCGTCTGGAACAGCATCCATAAACGATACGCCCTTCGAGCGCAAAAGTCGCACTATTTCGATAGCACACTGCAGGCTGCAAAGATTCTTTGAGTAGGCAATGATCCCCTTCTCCGGGACTATTTCCCAGTCTTCACTTCGAGTGATGTCCGGAACGAACTCCGGTTGGACCTCTTCCGGAAGATCGAAGGGCAGATAAGCATCATCTGCAGCGACCACATGTGAATATCCCCTTGCAATATCAACAAATTCAGAAAGAGAGGTTGCGAGTTGCACATCCAGCATGGACCCGAATCTCCCCCTTGCATATTCGAAGGTCTTCTGGTCTGCCGTAACAATCACTCTGTCGCGCACCTTTGGAATTGTGTATTTCAGGATCAGGGGCTTCACCTTCGGAAGCATGGAAATTACTGTGGGATCGTTCCCCAGCAGCCTTGCTGTATCCATATATCCGGACACCGAGCTGCGCATCTGCATGATGAGATCCGATCTTTTTGAAGGATAGGGCATGAATATATGCAATTTATCCTTTGCGTAGGTGGTGTGTGCAAAACCCTTGATAAGGTCCAGCAGTTTCTCATATACATCCAGTGCTTCCCTGGTTTTCAGGAAATCGGAGATATCAACACCTTCTGCCTTCGACCTTATGTCATGCACAAGGGAGATCGCATAGCGTTGTCCTACTCCTTCTACCTGCGAGATACCCGCGATATCGGCCCCGAAAATGGCTTCAAGGGCCAGGCTCTCACTTCCGAAATGATCAATGAACCGCTTTGCCATCTTGTCCCCTATACCAGGAACAGCTCGCAAACTCGTGATATCTGCCGACATATTTTTCCCAGGACCCTGTTTTTAATTATTAAAGTTATCAAGTGTACAGCTTGCTATTCCACGTTCCACTTTATACCTGTCCCTTCGTGACATATCACTTACAGAAGCCGAACTCTTTGGTTGCAGGTGTTTGGCATGCCTCTTATCTCTTCTATTGGAGATCATCTGCGAATCATAATAGACATCCCATAGATGGTCAAGGTCATCATCCTCCCGTGAAAAGCTAAGGTTTTCTATGAATGACGAGCCTACGCTGGTAAAATGTTCAAGTCCAAGGTAGCGGCCATTACCTATCCATGCAACATCCTTTTCCACAACCGAGACAGGCAGGTCGGGATTCTTTCCCGCAAGCCAGCGACAGAACATATCGCCGATGCGGTGAGGAGAATCCACTTTTACAGACAATATCCCGTTCACAAGATCAGGGCGTGCGAACATGCACAACCTGTGGTATGCACGCGTCACATCCCTCATATAATTGTAATACCTCTTACCGACCATGGTCTTTCCCGAATACAACCCGTCGGCATTCCCTGCACATGAGCATATGAAATGAACCAGTTCCGCAGGGTTGCCGGAGGAGTGCCTGAGGACCAGATCGATATAACTCTCCACGCCAGGATCTCTCTGGAACATTCGGCTCTTTCTATTACCAAGTATTCTTGTAGCAAGCTCAGAGCAGTTGACCACCGGTTTGAATCCGACTATCCTCACATCATCCTCAAAACCCGAAAAAGATATTTTGCCTTTCAGCTCATTCAGGTCCCTTGCATATATAAGGTCGGAATCCGGACATTCCAGAAGTTCGAAGCATGCCAGAAGCACACCCTCCACATTTTGCTTAAAAGCTATGATCATTAGCTTGCCTCCGTGAAAGAGGACAGGCTGGTCTGCCTGTTCCCGTTGATCTCGATGAAAGGCCGAGCCCTGGAGATCACTATACCCATACGCATGAGCTCCTTCTCGGATGAGATGGGCCTGGACCTGATTATCCTGTTCGCACCCACCGGGCCGATTCCAGGAACAAGAAGTAAGTCATTCATGCTTGCGGAATTGATATTTACAGGGAATCTCTCCGGATATGAATTCGCAAGAAGCATCTTGGGGTCGGAGTCCACAAGAAAACCATTGTCATCATAAACAGCGTCAAGATCGAATGCCTTCAGACCGTAGTCCTTTAAGAGATAAGATGTCTGGTAGAGCCGGATCTCTCTCCACTTGGGCGAGGAAGGATTATTTTCAAGAGGTGTGGACGGCACCGGGTCAAAACTCATGAAATACGGACGCCTCAGTTCATACTTATCCATGAACCTATCCACCGTCCGGACAATCTCACGGTCGGATTCTGACAGTGCCCCCACAACGAACTGCGTGTCATTGGCACCCACTATCCGGCCACTGTAGCCGATCTCCTTTCGCTTCTTGTTAATGAGGTCCCGTGTCCACTTGAGCCTCTGAAGCACATCGCTGTTGTAATCGAAGTTGGGGCATATCTCCGAGTAATTGACGGAACTGGTCGTCTCTGCATTCACGCCGAACTTATTTGCGTATTCGGCTATTTCCTCAAGCAAATGCAATGGAGTACCCGGCATTACCCTCATGTGAATATATCCCGTGAAACCCTGCTTGCGCAAGAGGCTTGCAACCTCAAGCTGCTTCTCGGCGGTCCTCTCAGCATCCCCGATAACTCCTGACGACAGGAACAGGCCCTCAATTACATTTTTCCTGTAGAAGGACCAGGTGATCTTCGTGATCTCCTCAGGAGTAAGGGAAGCTCTTATGGAATTCCTTCCGCATCTGTTGGGACAATAAGTACATTCCCCAGAACATGCATTGGTAAGAAGTGTCTTATAAAGCTGTATGCAGCGACCATCGGGCCCGAAGGCGTGACATACGGCACTCTGGTTACAGCTATCATACTTTGTTCCCTCGGAAAGGACTTTCATCCTCTCTACAAGGGTCATATGGTGTTCATTGACAGTGTGCCGACTGGTCATTGCACATAAATCATGTATCTGACTATATATCCACCAGCCAAGCGGAGTGAAAGTATTCGCAGGATATATGAAAAATAAAAAGTAAAAGAAAAGGGAGTACAGGAAAAGAAGAAGCAGAAAACTACTCTTCCTTGACCTTTACCTTGATCTTCAGGATGCTTACAGGTTCAAGTTTCTTCCACATTACAGTGGAGTTCTTGTCGAATGTGAAATTGGTCACGGTCTTGTCCGAGAATTCGCCGTTCACCTCATAAACGAAGAAACCTTCCTCGCCGTTGGTCGAAACGATATTCTCCTGCCCGCGTATGTTCCTTACCTCGACAACAGCTACTTTTTTCAATGCTTCGAGCAAAGTCGTGCCTTTTTCAACCTCTACGGTCTTGGAAGGTGCGAACATATCAAGAGCCTTGAAGAGGTTCCTGTCATTCAATTGTAGTACATGCGTCTTGCCGTATACCTTCCTCTGGATCAGGTCTGCAGCCTCAAGTATATTTGCATGTTTCGCTGCAACAGGGACCGATATCTCCAGCTCCCTTG
>JAWSUM010000128.1:0-6753 GCA_033549165.1 Methanolobus sp. | reverse complement strand
CGCGGAGAGTCTCAAAGGCTGCAATCGCATATATACCTTTTCATCCCGGAGGACAAGGGTATTGATTGTCAGCTTTTGGTGAATATTTTTTGTTGAAATAGTAACTACTTCAACCACACATCACTCTGAAATCATACTCTGGCGCACTTGTGCGCCATCCCTCTCAGAGAGAAGCAGCTCTACAAGGGCACTTTGCTATATAAGTGTTTGCATCATTGGGTCCAATAGCCCCAACCAATACAAAATCATAAATATGTTAGCGGAGATTTTTTATATAATCAACCATAATCGGAACTGATTAATATGAATTCAACTGTCGAACTGAGGGATCGCTTTTTACAGCGATGAACCGATAATAAATACACGCAAGACTATTTTTGACACTACACTGCGCGATGGTGAGCAAACACCTGGCGTATCTCTTACAAACGAGCAAAAACTCAAGATTGCACGACAGCTGGACAAACTCGGCGCAGATGTTCTCGAAGCCGGTTTTCCAATATCGTCCCCTGGAGAAAAGCAGAATGTAAAAGCTATTGCCAGCGAAGGGCTCAGCCTTGATGTCTGTGGTCTTGCCCGCGTCCTTCCCAAGGACCTGGACGCCTGCATAGATTGTGGAGTCGATATGGTACATACATTCGTATCAACATCTGATATCCAGAGAATACACACCATCAAGAAGAGCAGAGAAGAAGTCCTTACAATGGCAGTCGATGCTGTTGAACGCATAAAGGAGCATGGCGTAAAATGCATGTTCTCCGCAATGGATGCGACCAGGACAGACCTTGACTACCTCCTGGAGATCTTCAGATCCGTTGAAGGCGCAGGTTGTGACATAATCAACGTACCTGATACTGTAGGAGTTATGTCACCTTCCAGGATGTACAACCTTGTCAAGAACATCCATAGTGAAGTGAACATTCCTATCGATGTACACTGCCATAATGACTTCGGGATTGCAGTAGCCAACAGCCTTATGGCCGTCGAGGCAGGCGCCAGCCAGGTGCAGTGCACTATAAACGGAATCGGAGAACGTGCAGGTAATGCAAACCTGGCAGAAGTGGTAATGTGCCTCCATTCCATCTACGGCGCAAAGACCAACATAAAGACGGAATACCTGCTTGAGACCTCAAAGATGGTTGAGAACTACACCGGCATACACATCCCGCCCAATACACCCATCGTTGGGGACAATGCATTTGCCCACGAATCCGGTATCCATACACATGGCGTACTGGAAAAGGCAGATACCTTCGAGCCCGGCATCATGACCCCTGAAATGGTAGGTCACAGACGTCGTATAGTTGTAGGGAAACATGCCGGAAAACACGCTGTCAAGAAATCACTTGACGACATGGGAATCGAGACAAACGATGAGCAACTCGACGAGATCCTCTCCAGGATAAAGGACATAGCCAACAAAGGCAAGCGTATCTGTGATGCGGACCTTCATGCCGTTGCATCGGCAGTCCTTGGCAGGAACCTGGGCCATGAAACCATCATACTCAAGGAATTCTCCGTGATGACAGGAAACCTTACAACGCCAACCGCTGTTGTCAGGGCAAAGATCGGTGATGAAGAAGCCGTTGCCTCCAACTTCGGAGTAGGACCCATCGATGCCGCCCTCAAGGCAGTTGAAGAGATGATCGGCGGATATACCAGGGTCAGGGTGCGTGACTTCAGCCTCGAGGCAATAACAGGCGGGAGCGATGCTCTTGCAGAAGTGACCATATCCGTAGAGGATGAGGATGGCCGCGTCGTCAGCGCACAATCAGCCAGTGCTGACATAGCCACAGCATCCGTGGACGCGCTCATCACTGCGATCAACATACTCCTGGAGAAGAAGAAACTCTGGAGCATGCAGTAAATATCCGGAATAACAGGACCGTGTTTCCACGGTTCTTACTTTTTCTCTGGACATTTTTCAAAACCCCTTTATTTGAACCGGTGAATAAAACAGGTTCATATCTATAGGATAAGACATTAATTGATTTCCATGACCTATGAAGTGATAGACTCGCATTGTCATCTCGATTTCCCGAAATTCAACAGGGACCGCGAAGAGACCATCGAGAGAGCTAAAGCCAGCGGTGTGGTAGAGATGGTCAACTCGGGTATCGACTACAGGACGAATGCGAACTCCCTTGAACTTGCCAGAAAGTACGATTTCATCCATGCAACCCTCGGCCTCAGTCCCCAGATGGTACCTGACACGCATGATGAGAAGATAAAGCAGATACTCTCACAGATGGAGCGCAATATAGACAGAGCCGTGGGAATTGGAGAGTGCGGACTTGATTTCTACTATTGCAAGACAGATGCCGGAAGGAAGCGGCAGGAAAAGGTGTTCGGGCAGGTCATCGAGCTTGCGGACAGGTACGACAAGACCCTGGTAATACATGGCAGGGACGGTGAGGAACTCGCACTTGAAATGAGCGGGGACCTGAACAGGGTAGTCTTCCATTGCTACGGCGGTTCGCTCGAAACCATGCAAAAGATAGTCGATTCAGGACATTACGTATCAGTACCAACCCTTGTCTGCTTCTCGGAACACCACAAAGCAATTGCGCAGAACCTGCCCCTTGAGAACATGCTTATTGAGACGGACAGCCCGTATCTCTCACCAAGGAAAGGACGGAACGAGCCGGCATTCGTACGTGATTCGGTTCCCGTGATATCTCAGCTCACGGAGATCGATGAGGATGAGATAGCCGTGGCGACAATGAAAAATACCCGCAGGGCATTTGAGCTCTGAATCCATTCTTTTCTACGGGAGAATAAACATGCATGTCAATCATTTCAACACCGGCCTATACGATGCCAACTCATACCTCATCAACGGCAAGGTCCTCGTTGATACCGGAATGAACACCAGAGGACTGATCGCAGAGATAGAGAAGAACATAGGCATAAAGGACCTTGAACTTATCATACTCACCCACTGCCACTACGACCATACCGCATCGGCACAGGAGATAGCACGCCTGAGCGGTGCAAAGATAGCGATACACAAGGATGATGCACCTCTTATTAAAAATGACAATATAAGCGCTGCCTCAATGTTCGGATACAGGGCACCACCCATCGAACCCGACATGCTGCTTGAAGAGGGTGACAGTATACCCATAGGCAACGACGAGGAACTGGAAGTCATCCATACTCCCGGACATACTCCCGGAGGCATCTGTCTTTACGAGTCAACTTCTAAGAGCCTCTTTTCAGGGGACACTGTATTTCCCAATGGAAGTATAGGACGCACGGATTTCCAGGGCGGGAGCCGTTCACAGCTGACAGGATCCATCAATAAGCTTGTACAGTTTGATGTAAAGACACTCTACCCCGGACACGGTGAAGTGACATCTGACGACGTCAACAAACAGATAGAGTTCTCCCTGCGCATGTCCAGAAGCATACTCTAAGGATGTATCATGAAACAGAATAAGAGAAACAAACAGATCGACTCTTCTAAATTCCTCCCTATGAGCCCTGAAGAAGCAAAGGCCAGGGGCTGGGAAGAACTTGACGTCATAATTGTCACAGGGGATGCCTACGTTGACCATCCCGGTTTTGGAACAAGCATCATAGGCAGGGTGCTTGAGGATGCAGGTTACAGGGTAGGAGTCATCGCACAGCCGAAATGGGATGATGCAGAGGATTTCAAAAAACTTGGCAAACCACGCCTTTTCTTTGCTATCAGTGCAGGAAACACTGACTCCATGGTCAGCAATTACACTCCTTCCAGGAGATTGCGCCATGATGACGCATACTCCCCCGGGAACAAAGCAGGACTTCGGCCAAACCGGGCCAGCATCGTCTATTCCAACCGCCTGAAGGAAGCGTTCCCTGATGTTCCCCAGGTAATAGGTGGAATCGAAGCTTCCCTGCGTCGCTTTGCCCAGTACGATTACTGGTCTGACAAGGTCCGCCAGTCTATACTTGCAGACGCGCCTGCAGACATTATCGTGTACGGCATGGGTGAGCTCCAGATACTTGAGATAGCAGACCGGCTCAACAAAGGAACGCCGGTTTCCTATATCACCGACATCGATGGGACCGTCTGGAAGACAGACATCAAAACATGGAAAGAGAAACAGGATGAACTACGCAAGGACCGCATCGAGATAGCGCCGTATATAGAAGTCTCAAAGAACAAGGAACTCTACGCAAATACATTCAAGACGATCTATGAGGAACAGGACCACATACGAGGCCACGACATAATACAGGTCCATCCGAAGACAGTGATAATCCAGAACAAGCCCATGCGTCCCCTGACCACGGAAGAGCTTGACCATGTATACGAACTCCCGTTCACCCGCGAATCACATCCGTCATACAAAGAACCGGTCCCTGCCCTTGACATGGTCAAATTCTCCATAAACACACACAGAGGCTGCTTTGGAGCGTGCTCGTTCTGCGCAATTGCCCTGCACCAGGGAAGAATGATACGCAGCCGCAGTATCGAGTCCATACTGAGAGAAGCCGAAGGTTTCAGGAACATCAGAGGATTCAAAGGCACAATCAACGGACTTGGCGGCCCGTCTGCGAACATGTACGGGATGGACTGCAGGAACTGGGAGGAAAAAGGTGTCTGCAAGGACAGGGCCTGCATTTACCCAAAAGCCTGCCCATCACTTGATACCAGCCACAAGAAACTCATTGAACTCATGAGAAGGCTCAGGGAACTGCCCGGCATCTCAAAGGTCTTTGTTGGCTACGGAGTACGTTATGATCTTGCGTTGCTTGACGGGGAATATATGGAAGAGCTGTGTGCTCATCATGTCAGCGGGCAGCTGAAGGTTGCGCCGGAGCATTATTGCGACACTGTGACCGATGTAATGAAGAAACCGGACAGGGAAGTGTTCGAGCGATTCGAGCAGAAGTATAAAGAGATAAACAAAAAACTCGGCAAGGACCAGTACCTTGTGGCCTTCCTTATGTCAAGCCATCCGGGATGTACCCTTAAGGACATGATTGAGACCGCGGAATACATAAGGGACACCGGACGATACACTAAACAGGTACAGGATTTCACACCCACCCCCATGACATCTGCAACCTGCATGTTCCATACAGGACTTGACCCCTTCACCGGGAAGAAGATATACGTAGCAACCTCCCAGAAGGAAAAGAGCATCCAGAGAGCAATGTTGCATTACAGGGAACCTGCAAACTACAATCTTGTTTACGAAGGATTGAAACGTGCCAACAGGCTCGACCTTGTGGGCAACACGTGGAACTGTCTCATCAGCCGTAAAAAAAAAGGCAATCGCGGCTGGTAAAATGGAACTTCGACCTGATCCTTAAAGAAAACAATTTCAATGAGATTAAATCGTTAATCTTTTAACTCTGTCCGTACACATTCATAGTGTACATTGTTATTGTACAAGTGGGAGGTATACATATGATACTTAGATTGGGGCTAATTAGCTTGCTTTTTATTCTTTTTCACGCTTCTACCGCATTGGGGAGTCCGGTGACGGGAGTGGATAATAACATAACTGAAGATGATTTTTATTCAGTCACATACACGAATCCTGATAGCATGGAGGCACATGAGATGGCGGCAGCCACAGATGCCGAGGGGTATTCGCAGGTAAAGATAGATGATGAACTGGTACCGAGGGTAACCGTCAGCCCGGACGGCAATTTTTCAGTTTATATGAAAGCGATCTCCACATCCTCAGGTGCCGATATGGGAATAGAAGGTTATGTCATCAACAATAACCTGACAGGCCGTGAGACAAAAATGCCTGGTGTCGCCACCATGGGTTATTATGGGGTTGCCTTTTCTCCTGACAGCAAGATGTACGCTGCACCTATGATCATATCCTGTGACGAGGGCAGGAACTGTCAGTATGCCATTGATATTGTCTCAGTGGAAACAAACGAAGTCCTGTACACGGAATATACTCCTTTCTACAAGGAGAACACGAAATATACGCCGATGCAATGGGACCGCTCAGCCATCTACGGGATCTACTGGTCAGAGGACGGTTCATCAATAGTCTACGAAGCACTTGGTGCTGACATTGACGGAGGGACGTACCCGACAACGCTGGTCATAAACAGGCTCAATGTCAACTACACCGAGCTCAGGGAAATGAACGGATATGTGGAGCCGACAGCGGAGTTCGCGGGAACGACCAATGAAACAGCAGATGACGCATCCCAGGAGCAGGTGATGAACAGCCTGCCGGCTGAGCAGGAAGAAATGAACACATCTGCGAATGATTCCCAGACCGCGGCCACACCCGGATTCGGGGCATTAATAACTGTGGCTGCTTTGGTTATCGGGAGAAAATGGAAGAGAGGTTTCCGTTAAAATAAGAAAACAGATTCCATGAGCTATTTTTTAAATCAGGGGATATGCCTGAAAATGATTTTTAGACCCCTGATTATTCTATATACCTTTGCAGCATATCTTAAAATATCTATTGTGGATACTACCTTACCTCGCCTTTCTTGCCATGAGGAATGACTTAATGAAAAAGCAAATTACTGAAGTACTACTTGCATCCGACAAAAGGAAAAACGTACTTTTGCTATTGCAGGAAGGCCCCCTGAAAATGGAAACACTCCTTGAGTCATTGGATACTACCAGGTCGGCGTTGCTTCCCCAGATAAAGATACTTAAAGAAAATCATCTTATATCTAAGTCCCAGGATACTTATGAATTGACAACGATCGGAAAGTTGGGTCGTGTCCGTGAGTAATTGAGCTCTTTCCCATTTATATACTTGTAAACCAATT
>JAWSUM010000127.1:0-6894 GCA_033549165.1 Methanolobus sp. | reverse complement strand
CGATATTCCTGCTTTCAGCGTTATCTCTTCCGTATTCTCTGGGATATTGAATGAGATATGGCCTATTATCTTTTCCTCGCCTGGCAGGATCGTTATGCTGGTGTCCTGTCCGTGCCATTCGTTGTTACCTGTTTCCAGAATTCCGAAGTTATAGACAAATACGTCGTTCTCACCAAGGTTCTTCAGGTAGATACTGATTACCCCTCCTGTACCTTCGTAAAAACCGATGTAGTAATAATAACTGCTCGACACTTCAAAACCCGGTGCAAGGGATGCGGTGGCAGAAGGTTTGTTTTCCAGGGTGTAAGGAGCCCTTGAAAGCGTGACAGGGACAGTCAGCCTTGTGGGATCCAGCTCAAAAGTAGACTCAGCCTTCGCCAAAGTGACCGAAGAAGGTGACAGCAGTTCCTTTATGTCCTGCACAGGCTCCGAAATACATCCTGCAGTAAGAAGTGAACTGATTATCAGGATAAAAGTTATGAAAATGATATGCTGTTTTTGCTGTTTTTTCATCTTTGTCCCTGTATGTTCCATTAATTTTTTTTCTTTTCGGTCAAAGGAGTTTAAGGTTGCCTGTAATTTTATCAAGTTCCTCTTCTTTTGCAGGCCCGATACCAAGCACTGTTATTGTCCCTGGTTTAACTTCGGTGAGCCCTGCATCCTGGATAAGTGCCGTGGCTATATTCTGCCTTCTTGCTATCTCCTTGAGTTCAAAGAGTCCCCGGGTATCCGGCACACGCAGGACCACTTTCTTCTGACCGCCTTCCTTCCACTTTTCCAGGGTCGACCGGTCAGCCCATTCGGCAGCGGATACTGCTGCATGGGCAACCTGGACGGCAAGTTTTCCCTTTGATAACTTCAGGTCATCCCTGACTATAATGCACTGTTTATATTCACTCATCTGCTATAGCATCGTTTTTCAGGTATTTTAGATTTTACACTTTACATCTGCACTTACAGGAGTTTAAGAGCGGCATCCATAATATGTTCTGTAACATCGATGTTCCATGCACTGTGGATGCCGGCACCCGATGGCGTGGCATTGATCTCCAGCACTCTGGAACCTTCCGGTCCTTCAATGATATCAACCCCCGCAAAGACAGCACCTACGGTCTCTGCCGCTTTGATGCAAATGTCTTCCTGTTCATCTGTAAGCGTGCACCTTGCCGGACTTCCTCCCTGGCTGAGATTGTTCAGCCACCAGCCTTCAGCGGCTTCTCTGTAGATGGAGCCAACGACTTCCCCGTCAACCACAAATGCCCTGATATCCCGCCCTGAGTTCTCAATGAATTCCTGAATGAATACCAGTCCTTTCTCTTCGAGCACCGACCTCACCAGGCTCTCAACATCCTTTCCTCCGGTGGTTCCGTCCGGCCTGATGATCTCCCCATCCTTTATCCTCGAGATCCCTATCCCCTTGTAGCCGAAAACGGGTTTCAGTACTGCATCCTGGAAATATCCCAGGGTGTTCATGGCAGTTCCTATGTTCTGCACAGCCTTTGTTTCGGGAACGGGTATCCCTGCCCCCGAGAAGAGGTAGGCGCAGTGGTATTTGTTTGCAGCGTTCTGTATGGCGGAAGGCGGGTTGACCACAGCTATGCCTTCGGACTCGAGTTGCCGGAGTATGTCAAAACGAAAAGTCACAGCATCATTTTTCCCAAGTCCCATATCACGGACGATCAGTGCTTCAAGTTCTCCCAGATTCAGGCTTTCCACATTGTATGACAAGTCTTTACTAATAGTAGCTTCTGCCTCCCGCAGGTCTATTGCCAGTGCTTCAACGCCTTTGTTCTTTGCAGTTTCAACAAATGCCCTGGCAGTCCAGTCATTCGGGTCGGTTATAGCGATTCCAATTTTTTTCATCCTTCTCTTTCCTTAAATGATATGGCCGATATTAGGTCTTAATGAATGAAGGAATATTTTATTTCTCTCCTTTTCGGCAATTACACAGGCAGGGATATCAACCACATGCCCGACCGCATCGATGATAACACCATCTGCAGTTGCCACAATTGAGTTATCGGATGCTTTTTTAAGTTCGTGGTCGACAGTCCGTGATGTGCGCACACTTCCCTTGACCGATAGTTCATCTATCTTTTGCCTGATAAAGGCAGCAAGTTTTCCGCTCTTGCTCATCTGCAGGTCCAGCAGTACGTTGACAGGTCCTACCTTGTGGATCACCAGCATTTCCACCATCATGTCCACGGCTCTGTATGTTGTCTCATCATTGACATGGTTGCTGAACACTCCTCTGTTGTCCCTGACAAACCCATCATCCCCTATCCACATATCTTCACCCTTCAGATAACTTTCCAGGGTTATCAGTACATTATATCCGTCAATGGCAAGATACTGCCCTTCCAGGTCTGTACATGCAAGTCTCTTGTTCCGGCGGGATGCCGCAATTACCGGCGCGAGAACATTCCTTGAAAGGATGAATCTCTGCACATCTGCTAACCGGTGATGATCAGATACAAATCTGACGGCACTACTTTTAGGATACCCTCTCTCAAGCAGGTATCGTATCTCCTCTGCAGCCTCTATCAGCCTCTTATCCTGATTATTCATCCCGACTGTCACGCATCGACATCCTGCAAGCCTTTAATAAAGAGTATTTTTCGGATATGCATATTTCTTATTGCCGGGGATATGTAATTAACCTCATCATCTCACAAGATATCAGTATAATATTTATATGCTTTAATTATATATGTTACACTTTAAGGGAATGCTAACTATTATACATGGATGAATAAGTCTTGCTGAATGAGTGATCACACAATGGATGACAGGAAAAAAGGGAAGGTACTCATTGTCGATGACGAGGCGGTGAACGTCAAATTGCTTGAGGCCTATCTGATGAATGAATACGAGATCTTCACTGCCTATAGTGGAATGGAGGCTCTTGAAAAGGTTGGAGAGGACAATCCCGATATTATCCTTCTTGACATAATGATGCCTGATATAACAGGCTATAAAGTGTGCGAGATACTCAAAGGTTCCGAAAAGACAAAGTTCATCCCTATTGTTATGGTAACAGCCCTGTCCGGCATCGAAGACCGGATAATGGGAATCAAGGCAGGTGCCGATGACTTTCTGACAAAACCCCTTGACAGGATCGAGATCAATACAAGGGTCAGTTCTCTTCTCCGGATAAAACAGTTACATGATGATCTTATAAATGAACGGGATCAGGCAAGACTTTATCTGGACCTTGCAGCCGTTGTGCTTGTGGTGCTGGACGAAAAAGGCAATGTCAAACTCATGAGTAAAAAGGGGTACGAACTTCTGGGTTACACCGAAGAGGAAATTACAGATAGTGATTGGTTCGACAACTATATTCCTGCTAATGCGCGCCAGTCATTCAGGGATATATTCAGCAGGTTCCTGGAAGAGGATGCCGATTTCAGAGGTTACTTCGAGAGCCCCGTGCTGACCCGAAAAGGTGAGGAAAGGACCATCGCCTGGAATAACATCGTTCCAATGTTCAACAACGGCCAGGTGAACAGTGTATTGATATCGGGTACCGATGTGACAGAAAGGAAAGAGGCCGAGGAAAAGATCAAAAGGGCAAATGAGTACCTTGATAACCTGTTGAAAGCTTCTCCCATTGCGATGCTCTCTCTGGACAGCAACAGGAATATTTTGACAGTTAACAATGATGCAACCAGACTCCTTGCAATGGAGGTTAATGAGCTTGTCGGCAGGCCTATAAGCTCTCTTGTAGATGAAAAAGACACTCTTGCGTTCAAGGACGCAAAGGATATTGAAATTGTTTTTACTAAAGCGACAGGTGAAAAGGTCCCTATGAATGTCTCAACCTCGGTTATAGCAGGCAATGAGGGCGATAATAACCTTGTCGTTACATTGCAGGATAAATCAGAGCTGCGCGGGCTTTTCATAACACCACTGACAGAGGACATTCAGGAAGCTGCCCCAGGGGATGAATCTGAACTGGAATCAGGTTTCATGTATCTGGTGGACTGTTCACACAACAAGGAAGGTTATTCTGTTTTTTCTCATCTGGTCAAACAGGGAAAACCGGGTCTCTGTATAACGCGTAGGAATCCTGAGGATGTCCGTGCCAGGCATGGTCTCTCCAAAACGCCCTTTGTATGGCTTAGCAAGAACAGGAATCAAAGTCAACAGACTATAGATCCGGCAGAACTTTTCAGGATACATCCTACAATATCTGATTTCATAAGTAAGATAGATGACGGGGTCATATTGATGGATGGCCTGGAATACCTGCTTCTGGACAATGATTTTATCTCAGTTGTCAAACTGATGGAACAGACCAATGATACTATGATGGCTTCTAACTCCAGAATGATACTCCTGATCGACCCCGGGACAATCGATAAGAAAGAATTCCATCTCTTAAAAAGGTGGATGAGGGTACTTTAAAAAAATGACTGAAGTTCAGCAGGCGCCAAAACGAAGTCTTTAACTAAAACAAGGATATATGTACTTTTTATATACGGGCAGGGAACAATGAGATTCGTAGACACAATACATGGATTGAACGAGGTTTTTGAGACCGACATTCCCCAGAACAGTGTCGTTCTGGTTACCGGAGCTGCTGGTACGTTGAAATCCGGTTTTACTTTCCAGATCTTATCGAATTACCTGGAAAATACGGATGAATATGGTTTGTATATCACACTTGAACAAAGCGAAGAGAACCATCTTAAGAACATGCAAAGCATGGGCATCAAACTATCCAAAAGACTCCACATATCCGATTTCAGTGATTACAGGATCATGTATGGTGATTTCCCGGATGACCTGTTGACACTGCTTGAACAGAACATTCTGGAGTTCAAGAGGAACACCGGTGACAAATGCACCTGCATAGCCATTGATTCCCTTGGTGCCCTTTATTCTCTTCTTGACATCGAACCAAAGGAATTGCGGAAAAAAATGTACAGGATGCTGGAGACGTTCAGGCGCGAGAACCTTACGACCTTCATAATACTTGAAGAGAACAAAGGTTCAGGTATGGATGATCCCTCAACAAGTGCGGAAGGTTACCTTGCAGATGGCATAATCGAGCTCGGCCTGCATCTGAAAGGTAATGTGGCGAACAGGTATATGCGCATAAGAAAGATGCGTGCTACTGCCCACAGCATGGAACCATGGATATTGACGGTTTCTGATAACGGTTTGAAGGTATATAAGGGTAATTTCTGACCCTGTTCACCCAAAATCATTTATACTCTTTCTATCCTTGATTTATCTGGGTACATTTTACGTTAATGTAGGTACAGGATGTATTTTGAGGAGTGTGTGGCCGATGGCGCTTGTGGGTAATATAGGTTTTATAAGTCTTCTTGTTCAATTTCTTTTACTGCTGGTGGTGCTGTTTGGATTTCGTTTAGTTTCAGGGAAAAAAATCAACAGACATTGCAGGATTATGAATACGGCAGTTGTGTTGCAGGTGATATCCGTCCTGATCTTCATGACTGTCCAAATGTCATCTTTCGTTGGCTTGAATTTTGGCGGTACATCTCTGGGAGTACTTATATGGTTACATCACCTTGCAGGACTGTTAGTCTTCATGCTTGCAGTTTACATATATCTGGCTTTAAAAGGACGCTTAAAGTTCCTGGGCAGCCCTTACAGGTGGATGAAAACTACCTTTTATCTCTGGATACTTGTCTTCATCGGTGGTGTAATCATCTATCTTGAGCTATGGCAGGGAATCCGAATTTTGTGAAAAGGTCATCTCCGGTCAACAATCCTTTTTGGACGGCCTTTTACCTTATACAGTTCAAGCTCTCCGGGCCCAACATAATTGAAAATTACATTGAGGTTTCCCTGAATATATGCGTCCTCAAGTCCTTTCTTGAACCGGAATAAAGATCTGAGGAAATTCTCTTCAATTACATTCCTGTCACAGCTCTCTGCGGTCCCACATTCCACGCTGACCCTTAAAGTGGTCTCTTCCTCATCTCCGTTCCCATATAGGAAGGCCTCGTACTCACCTGTGAGATATTCCATATTCTCTCTCTGGAATACTCCCTTTTCGATGTCAACACGGTTGAAAGGTGTCTCTGCTATCCAGAAGGTTTCCGCTTCTCTCTGGGGATTGAGTATCTTCATGTGGGTCCTTCCACAGGCGCACTTCTGTCTCGTAGTTACCACAGTGGTATCCTCTGTATCGTAATTGAGTAGCAAGGTCCCGCATCTGGCACCGACCGGCAGGAGGGTTGTCAACACTATCCGGCCACATTCTCCGTCCTTTACGAAATCCTTCATGTGGGGGTCGTATACATCAAGATGCACAAGATCTTCAGGAACATGTAATCCGTCAATTTGAGTGCATTCCCCGCACATGGTACCTTCAGTGCTGCCGTATGTATTGAGCACGTCACAGCCCCATATCTCCGATACATAGTCACGTGATTCCTCCGGAAAACTCTCTCCTCCCACCACAAGTCTTTCGATGCTGGATTCGGCAGGGTCCGTGCCCTGTTCCTGCATCCTTTTAGCCAAGCGTATCAGCTTGAAAGTGCTTCCGACTATGGATGTGGGCCTGTAGGAATCCATGAGTCTCGGAGGGAATGTACATTTTCCTATTGGTATGATCGTCATCCCGATGTTCCTGGCTGCCAGTGTCATTGTGTTGGCGCCTACGTTCATGCCGTAGGACGCACATACGACTACCCTGTCTCCCGGGCCGAATCCCTGTGAAACAAAACTACGTGCATATTTTTCTGCATAACGCTCCCAGTCCTCCCATGTAAGGAAGAACGACTTTGGTGTCCCGCTTGTTCCGCTGGTCTCATGTATTGTGAATACGTCTCTCCAGTCAACGGACCTGAAGCCAAAGTCCTCTGTTTCAGGAGGCTGGCTCTCACGGTTGCACATGCTGAATTCGCTGGCGGGGCT
>JAWSUM010000126.1:0-6993 GCA_033549165.1 Methanolobus sp. | reverse complement strand
CGAATACATCAAGACTAAGAACACTATTATTACTTTTGACTGTCAAAGTTGGGTTTTAAATCAAAACTCTAATTTGACAATCTCGCAAAAAGCGGGGGAAATTAATGCCATACAACAAGAACTCGGAGCTGCCGGACTCTGTAAAGGACAAACTGCCTGAACACGCACAGGACATCTACAGAAAAGCCTACAACAATGCCTGGGATCAGTATAAGGACCCTTCAGAAAGAAGAGGGGACGCTTCCAGGGAAGAGACTTCTCACAAGGTTGCATGGAGTGCTGTCAAGAATGAATATGAGAAGGATTCTGAGGGGAACTGGGTAAAGAAAAGTTGAGTTTCTGGACCTGCTCCTTCCGGAATTCTTCTGGAAAAACGCTGAAAATTAAATTTTTAGGTACTGCCTGGAATAGGCTGAAATGGAAGTACTACAGAACCTTTAAATACGGATGAGTACTACATATGTAGTGTAGATACTACATATGCAGGCACAAATATTCCTGCAAAAATAAAGAGGTGTAAAAGTGAAAAGAGTTACAGCAATGCTCCTTGCAGGAATGCTTATCGCAGTTGTTGCGGGAGCAGGTATAGTAAGTGCTGCCACTTACGCAAATCCGAATGACAACGGGTTCTTCGGACCGATGCATAGATGGGCTGACAATATGAGAAATGGCGGATTTGCAGGCTGCCCGTTCTTTGGGTCCTATGCCACCGATGGTAACATAAATACGACAGTAGAGCTGGAAGTCACAACCACTGAAGAAGCGATAACGATTGCCGAAGAAGAGACTGGCCAGGACATCCGGGAAGACAACGTTTACCAGATGGGCAGATGGTGGGTATTCTATTACACGGATGAGGACGGTGTCGTAAAACAGGGACGCATTGACGCATACACCGGTGATGTGATAGAGGACTTCACAGAAAACGGAACATACCAGCAGTATAGCCAGAACGGTCGTGGCATGCGTGGTGGCGGATATGGCGGCGGTTGCTACGGCGGAGCAGGATACAGATACTAAGCTGTATCCCTGAACCTTATTTTTGAAGGAAGACCAAAAATTCTAATATGAAGCGCCTCCATATACTTTTAAAAAATGATGCACAGAGGTAAACGAAATGATGGGTAGCGGCATGTATGGATTTTCTATTTGGGGATTGCTTTTGAACATACTGGTCATTATCGTAATTGTCTGGCTGGCCTTTGCTCTGATCAACAGGTCCGATTTTGTAAGTTCAGGAAATAACGAGCGTCTGGCAAGGCTGGAAAAGGATGTAGAGGACATAAAGAAAATGGTAGAGGATATAAAGGAAAAACTTGATGAGATCTGAACTTTCCGATCCTATAGAGAACACATCCCAAAAAACAGGCACAGGATTCCCGATGACAATGACACTTCAGGAAATTACAACCATAGGAGAAGCCATTTCACACCCGGTCAGGCTAAAGCTACTATACTTACTTTCGGAGAGGGAAAGATACGTATATGACCTGGCCAAGGATCTGAATCTCTCACGCCAGGTTGTACAGTTGCACCTGAAACGCCTTGAGAAGGCAGGGTTTATCGAGAGTGACCTGAGACTTGAGGACGATGATAACCGGGCAAAGAAGTTCTTCAAACTCAAGGAGTTTGATGTAGATATCGGAATCGAAGATTTGTGCAAGATCTTTGAACAATAGTTTTTTGGGCGGAGAAATGAGTTTATGGTTTTGACCTTATGAGTCTGAACACATCCTTCAGTGCAAGGTTCCTTACTTCCACCACATTGAGTCCGGCCTTTTTAACATTTTCAACGGTCTCACGGTTAATGTTTACGCCTGTAAGACCCCTTGTTACGGGATTGAAAATATCTTCTGTCAGAGAAATGAGTCTGTTATTGCTCCTCATGTGCTCGACATTTATTACCTCGCCGTCAGGTTTGCATACACGCCGCATTTCCTTCAGTGATTTTACCGGATCTGGAATCGAGCACAGTACAAAAGTGGTTATCACATAATCGAATGTATTATCCTTAAAAGCCAGGTTCTCGGCATCCATAACAAAAAGAGAGATATTGTTCCTGCCTTCAAGCCTTTTCTTTGCATGCGATAGCATTTTTTCACTGATATCTATTGCAATTACCTCACAGTCATCAGGATAGTACTGCAGGTTCTTCCCGGTTCCGACACCAATCTCAAGTACCTTGCCCGATAATCCCGACAAGAACTCTTTCCTCCATTTTGCATACCGGATATGTTCTACGGGAATTTCCATAAGGTCATACACATAGGAAAAGCGGTTATATTTTGAAATTATCGACATATATCCTTCTATTATTAAGTTTGTTTAAACATTTCACGGTTTTATCTTTTTATCTTTTCCTATTGAAGCTCCAACTATTAACTAGATGATCACTGTCCTGTATACGTCCATTTTAGAAAAAGAACTTAAACCATCAGCAAATTGATTTATCCAAGGTTTAAAAAAGGAAGTGTTTGAACGCATGGCAACAAAACAGGAAGAATACTGGGAAAAAGATAATTTCGTGGTTATCACCGACGGTACAAAACCCGCAATGAAGTGGACAATCGATGAACTCAGAAAACGAAAAAAAGCAGTGCATGTGGTAGACCTTTCAGAAAAGCCTGCTTCCGGCTCGCTGACCAGCATTTCAGAGATACCCGATAGCACCGGGAACGTGATAATGGGAGTCACGAATACCGAACCTGCAAGGATCATCGAGAAACTGGCAGCCAGGGGCATAACCAATTTCTGGGTGCACTGGAAGACCGATACATGTGATGTGGAGCACCTGACCTATGACCCGGAACTGGATATAATCACCGGAAAATGCCCCATGATGTATCTTGGCAAGACCATGAGCATACACGGCTTCCACAGGGTCATTGCCCGTTCTCTTGGAAAATATTGAAGAAACCAATAACCAGCCACAAAATACGAACTTCGGGTATTTGAAAAACTATAATGCACAATATGCCTAAAGTTAATTGGTGAGTGGATGGTCAATACTCTTTCCCATTTAGGCGTAGGACTCCTTATAGCTTCGGTTGCCGGACTGGAAGGGAGGCAGAGGAAAATAGTGGCATTTTTAGCCATACTTCCTGACCTGGATTTCTTTTCGGATGCGTTATTGATCCTTGTCGGAGGGAATTTCACTCATCAGACATATGTCCAATTGTACTACCTTTTCGGACACAGAGAATTCATCCATTCCCTGCTGTTCATCCTGTTTATCACAGCAATGCTCTGGTTCTACGGAAGAGACAGAACATTTACAATTGCAGGATTTGCTGCCCTTTTCAGCCATTTTTATCTTGATTATGCCACAACCTGGAAAATGAGACCATTGTATCCTTTTATTGAGGAATCGTCCATCGTGGGTGCATTCGATTCTTTTGATCCTATAGTTATGATCGTCTCACTGGTCCCTGTATACTTTCTGGCGGCTGAAGAGCTCAAAAGAAGAGGAGTCATTGATACTGTACCGGGCAACCGACTGAATTCCAGCCGGGAAGTAAGATTCAGAACTGACAGGATACTTCTTTTGGTATTGGTACTATGGTGCATCATAACTCCCGTTTCAAAGGCCTTCCTAGTAAGTTATATATCTGACACTGAAGGGCATGACATAAGCTACCAGAACTCCTACCCGAATTACTTCGGTTCCTTCCTTTCAGCATATCCCTACAATCAGACCCACTACAAGGTAATTGAGACCAGTTACTGGACAGGGATAAAGAGGAGCATGTTCGTGCCCATCGTATCGGGAGATGGCGCTGATAGCAATCAGGAATATATACGGTTGGCAACTGAGCTGTATGATTCAGCCCCTTTCCAGGAAATCGATTATATCACATACAATGTTTCAAATGACGAGAAGACAGTTACAGTAACATTGCAGGATGCAAGAAACCCCTTCGCCATATTCTGGACATATTTCAGAACCGAATATGTTTTCGAGTTTGACAGGGATCATAAAGAATACACGGCCTATGTCAGGAGAGAGACATTATATTATGAAGAGGCACCCAATAGCTGGTTTTGGATCCCCCTCTTACTCCATGTACATAAACTTCTCATTTTGACTACATAGTGTAAGCAAATGTGGACATTTTAAAGAAAACTTACACGGACGGTTTATATACGTGTTCACATAATCTCTTTATTAGAGTCAGACAAGGAGATATGTTTTGAGGGAAAATATGATCGGCCTGGTTATGGATGTAAAGATACATGAGTTCGTAAACAAAGACACATGGCATCTGCATCTGGCACTCCATGTGAACGATACGCTTGTCGGCGTGTCATCCGCCAATCTTGGCAGTTCGAAGTCCGATTACGAAACAGTGATTGCTGCATTGCAGAGCCTGAAGAATGATTATTACAGCGCCATCGGGTCCCCGATGAGATACTCAGAAGGGAAACTGGTATACCTTCCTGCCGACCAGGGCCAGGAAGCATGTAAACCAAGCAGCATGAACATCAAAAACAAAAGTGATGTTCACGTGACCGATCCGACGGCTGCTTTATCACATTAATATAGATGTTGGCATTACAAGACTCCCCTCAGAAATGTACAAACAACTCCTAAATCAAACAATAATATGTTTGCCTTCATGAATGCCAACATTTATATTTTCTTTCAATATTTTCTTTCAGTCTGTTTTAGAAACTATATTTTTACCACCTAGGACAAGCTTTTTAATAATGCGTTCATACTCTTATTAGTAAGAGAGCAGTGGGACCATGTTAGAAGAAGATGACCTGGATGATATGATCATGACAAAACCATCTGAGCGCGAACGCGTGAAGATGGAGCATGAGTTCATGCACAAAGCAGCCTCACATCCTGTCCGCAGGCAGCTTATCAAAAAAATAGGTGCATTCGGAGCAACAAAGGAAGAGATCCAGGAAGAGACCGGGATCGATGATAAAGTTTTCAAGTATCATACTGAATTCCTGATTAACGGCGACCTCCTCAATCTTGTGAATGGCAAATACTTCCTGACTGATAAAGGGCTGGAAATGCTCTCGAACGTCAGTTGAGATCATACTACAATGAGGCGTGCCTATGTCACGGAAAGGTATCTACATTGGCCTTTTGATAACATCCTTCGTCCTTGTAAGTTGCATATCTACTTCAGGCTGCATATCCGAAAGGAATTCACAGGAGACCTATAACACCTCCCAGGAGGTCACACAATATGAAGGAAGACAGCTTACACCAATATCCGATCAACGCAACAATGCGATAAAAGGTACCCAGTACATAGATCAGGACACATACGAGCTGCAGGTATACGGTATGGTCGAGAATCCTATGAACATCAGCTATGATCAGCTGACAAGCTATCCTTCCATCACCCGGTTCGTCAGGCTGGACTGTGTCGAAGGATGGGGGTTCGATGCCATATGGACCGGAGTGCCACTAAATACTATTTTCGAACAGGCACAGGTTGATGATAACGCAACCACCGTCATCTTCTATTGCGCTGACGGCTACTCCACATCACTTGAACTTGATTACCTTGTAGACAACGACATAATGCTGGCATACGAACTCAACAATGTGACACTTCCTGCTGAAAGAGGTTTTCCTTTTCAGGTTGTGGCCGAAGGGAAATATGGCTATAAATGGGCCAAATGGGTGACCGCCATAGAGATCACCGACCAGCCCTACGAGGGGTACTGGGAGCGGGTCGGGTACAGCAACAATGCCGATGTCGGCGGACCGGCTTTTGAGTGATTGAACAGCGGCTCTGTAGAAATCTTGGTGATATGATCAATGTAAGAGTGCGAAGACGCAATCCATTGACAAACAAAGAACAACACAACAACCTGCCGAAGGCGGCACATTCCTTCGCTGCTGTAACCAAGACTATTGCATTGGGAAAACAGGTGGCGGATTAATTTCGTTCATCTTTTCGGGGTGTGCCGGCTTCGCCGGGACCCTCCGGGATATTTCAAGTTACTCACAATTTCGGACTATGCAACCTGACAGATAGAATAACAGAAAAAATTTCAGTAATTAAAAATGCTGACTTTTAAGTTGCAGTTAGCAGGATTTCTACATAACCTAAACAGCATATTTTCAAATAATAAGCTTATCTGCTTTTCACTCAAAGTAACAAAACGTTAATTTATACTGACCGTGAATATCTAGCCGATGGATGCGATCATATCAGCCAGGGGAATCCGGAAGAGTTTTGGGAACCAAAAGGCACTTAAGAATATCGGCCTGGAAATTCTGAAAGGTGAGTCTGTAGCCATATTCGGCCCTAACGGAGCAGGTAAGACAACACTCCTGAGGATACTCTCAACCATAATAACACCCACAAGAGGAGAAGTGGTCATAAGCGGCATCGATATCAAGAAGGATCCTTCCAGGGTCCGGGAGCTGATAGGCGTGATATCCCATGAGACCTACCTTTACGATGAACTAACAGCAAGGGAGAACCTTCGATTCTTCGGGAACATGTATGGGATGGAAAAGGAACTTCTTGAAAAGCGCATCGATGAACTTCTAGAACAGGTGAACCTCCTCAGGCGTGCCGATGACAGGGTCGGGTCATTCTCACGTGGTATGAAACAGCGTCTTTCCATCGCAAGAGCACTGGTCCACAGACCTGTGATACTTTTTATGGACGAGCCTTATACAGGTCTTGACCGAAACTCGGCAGAAGCCTTTGAGAACGTGCTCAGGATACTGGACAGGGACAACGTGACAAAGATAATGGTATCCCACAACATCGAGAGAGCGGTACAGTTATGTGACCGGCTGATTGTTATAGACCGGGGAGAGATAGTCTACGACCGCATGGCAGATGAAGTGAAAGGTGTGGAAGATTTCAATGCAACCTACTCTTCACTGGTGTGTATGGACACCGATGCCGAGGGAGTATCGAACCTTCTGTAAAAACGAGGTACTGAAATGTTGAGAAGTTTCCATATAGCAGCAAAGGACCTGAAAGCTGAGTTCAGGACCAAGCAGAT
>JAWSUM010000125.1:0-7032 GCA_033549165.1 Methanolobus sp. | reverse complement strand
CATCTTTGAAGTATTCATCCTCAAGTACAGGGATGATGTTATCATCGTCAGGCATGAATGACGGCTCCGGGACTTTTGCCATGAAGTCCTTAATGGTCTCACCCTTGTTCGCAAGGATGAGTCCTTCTTTATCAGGAGAATATCTGCCGAACATGCAGCCCACGGCATAGGAGATGAACTGCTTGACCAGAATCTCTTTTTTGAACACAAGCTCGCCGTCTTTGATCTCGGATTCGGTTTTCAGGATGGTTATGTCTTCTAAGGGCACATCCGGTGTGAGTTCGTCTGCAAGGTCGTAGATGTCTATGAAGATGCGATTGAGTTCCTCTTCATTTGAGTGAAGTTTGAAGAACTGGTTTTTCCAGTAGGTGCAGTAGGTGTTGTAAGCGTCTTCGATCTTATTTGTGGTTTTATGGCGCAGGAGTTCGTTTGTGGTGAAGTCCCAGCTTGTTTCTCGGGAATCCCATTCTTCTTTGGAGATGTTGATGTTGCCATCATATATTTTTGTCAGTTTTGCATTATTAATAATTTCTTCATATAAAAAAGGTAAATTCAATACATTTTCAGTTTGAAAACTCAATGTGGGATTTGAAACTTTTAATAACGTTTTAACTACTTTGCTATTTAAGAATAAGTTTACATATGGAAGGTCTTTTTCATTATTAAATGTTATATTGACTTCATCAAAAGTACATATTTCAGGTAATATTCTAAAGCTTGCATATAAAGAAGAAATTTTACTCCAAGTTATCCCTTTTTTAAACCACAAATATTCTGGAATGATTCTTCCGATTCTGTTTTTTCTATAATGTTCTCTTGCTTCTATACTCCAGTTGATTACATATTCAATATTTCCATACCATTTTCTATATTCTCCACCTTTTGCCATAAATAACCATTTTCTATCCTTACCAACTTTATTTTTGTCAATTTCCCATATATTTTTTAAAAAATAATCATTATTTCCAGTAACATTTTTCCCATCTGAATATGTTATTGATTTCAATAGTGTGCTATTTTCAAAAATCGTCCGAATCCCATTACTCACCCAATAAGCAATCGGACTTCCAGGTATTTTCTTGAAGTCAGCGGCTGAGGCGTAGAATGGTTCATTTCGTTTTGTCTTCAGTTCGGCTTCCTTTTCGGCTTCATTTCTCCCTTCAATGAGTTGCAGATAAGCTCCTCTGTGGTCTAAGTGTTGTGCATTTTCGATGACGAATGCCGTTGTTGAAACAACCTCACCACTAATGCTGTCAAAAGCCCTTGGTCCGAGGTGAACCAATGTATCTATCTTAAAGTTCTCCAAAATTTTAACTCTCAGTTTTTCAAAAGATGATAAAAACATCCAAGATTGCATAGTAATCATAGAAGTAAAACCTTTATCCATTGTAAAATCAAGGCATTTTTCAATAAATACCGCAAACAAATCGCGTTTTGAATCTGGATATTGCTTCTTGACAAAATCAGCCAATTTAGAATTCATACCCCCCGACCCCATATATGGCGGATTCGTCACCACACAATCATATTTCCTGCTCATGAGCTTCGCTTGATTTATAAGCTCATCCAATTTCGACCCCACAAAAACAAAATCAAGTGTCCCATCGCTCTTCAGCAGCTCAACCTCGCCACTCAATCCCTCAACATCAAACCCTTCCACTTTCAATATCGACCCGTAATTCTTCGCATCGATAAAGAAATCCCACAGCCTGCACAGTTCAGGATACTTCCCTTTATTCAAAGCGCACTCTTCCCTCGTTTCCTGTATGGCGCAGAGATTCAAAGAGATCTTCCTTTTAAACAGCTCCTTATCATACATCCTCGCTTTCATCATTAGCGCAAAACCTGCAAGTTGAGCCGCCCTGTCATCGATCTCAAGCCCATACAGGTTCTTGTTAAGGATCAGGGGCGCTATCTCACTATCAAGATAACCCTGCGACTTGTATATCTCATACAGCACTTCAAAAGCATACACAAGAATATGACCTGAACCCATAGCTGGATCAAGCACAGAAATCTCTTCAGGACTTACAATCCTCTTCTCAGGAGGTCTCGTCTCCTGCTCTATGAAATATCTGAACTTTGCCTGCAATTCCTTATTGGGATTTGATTCAAGCCACAATCTGCCAACCGAGTTCTCAACCAGATACTTGACGATCCACTTTGGCGTGAAAAGCTGTGTAGCTGCCGGAATATTCTCCTTACTTATCTTGATGTTTTTCTTAAGGTCAGCAAAAACCCTGTCCTTCCTTGGATTGATGTAATCCTGGTATATCCACCCGATCACCTCAACTTCCTTCCAGTCATCCTCTTTGATAATCCCATTTAAGTCATTCAGGATAGAATCAGTATGCAGCAGCTTACCAGGGAACAGTAGTTCAGTATAATCCTCGATATGTTCGAACAAAAACGGCATGATATGGTTCAGGTAGTTGCATAACCTCAGGGTAAGGTACTTGTACAGCTCCTCGTCCTTTCCCCCTGACTTCAGGTCGATAACAATATCCCTGTCTATATGTAAAAAATCCAGTTCCAGTGAACTGGTGAGGATATCGGGTTCCTGCTTCCTGGGGTCATCAGAGGAAAACACCTTCACAGGAAGGTACCCGTTGACCTCCATGAACTTTAAAGCAACAAAACGGTTGAACCATGTATACGTGATCTCATCTATGACCAGATTATACCCTTTCTCCCGCACTTCTTTTACAAGCTGCTCTCTCTGCTGCCTGATCTTTTTATTAAAGACCTTGCCGCCTATGACAATGGAATCCTCGAACTCATCATCCACATCCTGGATGGTATCAGGAAAGATACCATAGTAAGCAGCCTTTCGTTGTGTCTCTTGCAGGAGCTTCTCCCTCACAGTATCAGAGAACCGGATGATACTGGCTTTATCCATAGTCAGAGTACCCGTATCTTTTTCTCTTCCTTTAACATTGCCTTCATAGCCGCTCTCAGGTTTTCAACATACTCATCAACATCAGCTTCAGTTTCCAGATTCTTCTTTGTTTTGAACACTGGAGACCCCCTCAGGATTTCCAAAGGAACAACTTTTATCTGACCAGGCTCATCTCCGGTCTCCCTGATCTTTTGTTTATCCTGTTCAATTCTTTCATATGCACGGCTATTTAATTCATCAATACTGGTAATCTGGAGTTTTACAAAAGCACAATCATCTGCCGCAATTGTATTTCTCTTAATTTCATTGAAACTGTCCATTACAGACCGTTTGAACTCATCACTGGCCACTTTATGATTCGCAAATTCCCTTTCAAGGTCCCCTTTCACAGACTCCAGTTTTGATTGAACCTCCTGCTTTAAACCAGACAATGCACTTTGAAGAGAAACTTCAATTTCACTTTCCAGTTGTGGCAGCTCTTTTATCTTTGAATACGGTTCATCAGAAGCAAGTATATCTTCAATCTTACCCATATCTGATTGTGCCTCTTCGCTCAGGAACTGGGCGTTTCTTCTGAATATATCAACCTTCTTTGAAAGACGCCTGAATATCTCAACCTGAGCGCTATCGAAAAAAGCCATCACAGGTTCAACCTTCCGGCGCACCCCCACCAGTTCATCCCTCTCTTCAGCAACAGTTTTCAGGAACATGGTCGGGTCTGTAATACCCTGGAACCTCTTCAAGAATGTTGCATAATTATTGATATCTTCCTCTCCCGGATATCTCTTCTCCTCGGCATATTTTCCAGAAATGGTCTGTACTGCCAGCATCTCCTCAGTGACGATACCGTGTGAAAAAGTATACAGTTCATTCTCTTTATCAGGAATATTAGTCTTATCGAACACATCCCTTAAAACAGATCTTACAGCACTGATAATCTCAGCTTCCGTCTTTTTCCGTACTTCAATAATAATCTTATCAGCATCCTCCCTTCTGGTAAGATAACTGGCTGTCTCCTCTGCGTTTAAGCCAAGATATGTTCTCTGGTACCGCAGTTTCACCTCTTCAGCAGCAAACAGGGTGGCGATAAGACCAGCAATGGTCATATCCTTCCAGCCATAGGGCTTTCTTGTAAAATGCTCCTTAAGGTCCTTCAACACCACAGTAGTATTTCTCTCATCACGAATTGTGACATAATTAAACACTTCCTTCAGTGCCAGTTTATTCGTTTCAGATCCACCAATGCCAAACTTTTCAAGGTCATCAGACCTCAGTATTCGAAGGATATCATTATCAGATTCATAAGGATATGTAACATACGATGATTTGCTATAGACGTTTTTCACAAGTACCTCGAATCCATCCTTAACCCTCTCCTTCGGATTCTTTTTCTCGATACTGGTCACTTCTTTCCCATCAATGAAAACCCTTGCATCCCTCACCCCTTCATGTATCGCCAGACTCCAGGAGTCTTTTAATTTTTCTGCTTCCTGCCTCTTATCCCCCAATATTCTCTGTATCTCGTCAATATTCCGGTTCGAACTATTCTGCAAAAGATACTTGTTTATCTGAAGATTGCGCATGATCAAGTTTACAAACTTGCTCTGCTCAGGGAAAATAAAAAGCAGTGTATCAGTAGAATCGATATTGCTCAGATTCTCCCCATGTAAAGACTGCTGACCACTACCCCGTAACATCTCATCTGAAAACGGAGTTAAGAATTTGATGGAAAGGTCCGCATTTGGCAGCCTCCTGACCTTATCATCCACACAACGATTGAATTTCCGATCCCCGATCGTGACCGGACAGACATCATTAGAATTATATATCACATTATATATCTCATCAAGGATCAGGTGCCTCTCAATATCTATGTTCTTAATCTCCCTGTTGATCTCCTGCTCCTCATTTGTCAGGAAATGGAATGTATCACCCGATTTATTGATCAGGGTCTGCTCCTCCAGTCTCCGAAGCGAGTCAGACACCCTTGCTCGTAATTTCAGCTTATCCTCATCCACATTTGAAATTGACAGCACAACAAGATTATCAAGAGTAGGCTGGATCTCTTTGACATGCTTGATCATGAAGAGGATCTTCAAAATATCACTATCATGCTCCTCAAGCAGTTCATTTTGTTTGGCATGGTCTATTGTTCTCTTAATTATGGGGTCCAGAAAACTCTCCACCGTATTATAGAACGAATTAAATGGAATGAGCACGCCCACATTGCTGTCACTATATTCCATAGCCGATTCCTTAAAAGCATTCAGCATCGAGCGTTCACCCTTTGCCAGGTGCTTCCCGGTAAAACCGGTTTCCCTGATCTTGTCAAATACCTTCTGCAGGAGATTGATCTGATAAGGTACAAAAGGATAAACGCCTGCAAACCCCTCCTCATCCTTAAAATTCTTCATCTCCGCACTGCCCCTGGAGAATGATATCAGGTTTTTCAGGATGGTCTTCCTTTTAGTATAGAATGAAGCCAGCATCTCATTGTGCTCTTCTTTCTTAAGCAATATCCTCTTCTTGATTACTTCATCCACATTGGCACTTGATAAACTCAGCCTCGTATCGAAACGTGCCTGTATCTTTGAAAAATCGTTTCCTTTGACCGTATCCTTTGTAACAGTATCAATATCAACTTGGGAAGTCACAATCACCCATGCCTTTCCCATCAACTTTGTGCCGAGCTCCTCCACAACAGTCTGGAGGTTGAGCATCAATTCACTATCTTGACCTATGTACTGTCCGATTTCATCAATAAGGAAAATTACCTGATGATCTTCACCCTTTGAGCTGCAATATTTTTCAACCTTTTTTGCGAACTTTTCAACATCAAGATGGTAATTTCGGCCGTCACTCTCAAACAACCGCACAGATTCCTCTCTGCTTTGAAATCCGCAATTAGTAAGAGCTTCTATAATGTCATCATTTTTAAAAGCATATGATTCTCTTTTTTCTTCCCAGGTATCACCGCTTAATGTTAATACCTCTTCTTTGAAAGCATCGTATAAGCCCTTATCTTGCAAATGCTCTTCAAGTTCTGCAATCCAGAAGACATCCCCAAAGAAGCCCTTGTTTTCATTGAACGCCCTCATCAAAATATTGACGATTCGTTCTTTGCTATCACCTGCTTTGGAATCTATATTGAAAAGTATGACATCCTTTGTACCATAATTCACTGATTTTTCGATGGTACCGAACATCTCAGGGTCATGAATCTTTTGTCTGAAAAAGTCAAGAGCGGTTTTATCATATACTGTTTTGTTTTCAAGCAGGTATGATAAAATCTTAATAAAATGGGATTTACCAGAACCAAAAAACCCAGATACCCACACCCCGATCTTATCGGTTGGTGTATGAGTGGCATTGTAATATCTGTCAAAGAACCTATCAAAATGTTTCAACGACTCTTGCGTAACTACATATTCCTCAAGTTCGGTAAAGACGCTTTCATCATCGTTTTTATCTACCTTGATAACCCCATCGATTTGTCTTTTAATATCTTTCTTAAATAGGTCTTCGATCTTAACATTTGTAGACATTTTTATCACTCTTGGATCTCAAATATTTTATCATTGATAAGCGGAAATGCACGGTAATAATTTCCGTCTGTAAATTTTCCAAATAGGCTCAATTCATAATTATCATATTTTCCCGGGTAAAACGTTACCAACGGGACATTGCCTAATACTGGTTGTAAATTGTTGAGAATTGAATGAGACCGTACAAGGGGCCACGCTTTACCCACACCAGTTAAAAACATTAATTGAATATCTCCGCCAGATTCCATCTTTACTTGTATAGCTTTCTTGACGATTTCAGGTTTTAGCATAATCTTCAGTTTTTTAAGCAATTCATCTGAACCGTTCTTATTTTCAAATTCGAATATAGTATCATTACTGAGTTTATTATTCAACAATTCCAGACACATTTCAAATAAATCTATAACAAGGACATTCACAGATATTTTTCCCAGATTAAGGGTTATTTTATCGATTGTTTCACGGACAAGCAACTCTTTTTCAGGAGGATAGTCAAATATCCAGAATGGAATTTCATTGCCCAGTCCTCTGGCGCAAAGAAAGTCATCATTTTGAACTTTTTGTTTCAACAAATCTAAGCGTTCTTCC
>JAWSUM010000124.1:0-7074 GCA_033549165.1 Methanolobus sp. | reverse complement strand
CGATGGTTTTGACATACCCATCACAAAGAAGCTTTCTGAAGAGTTGGAAATACCCATAATCGCATCCGGCGGCGTAGGGAATCCCGAGCACATGTACGAGGGCTTTGTCAATGGAAAAGCTGATGCCGCCCTTGCAGCAAGCATCTTCCACTTCGGCGAATACACAGTCAGCGACACCAAGGAATACCTCAAAGAGAAGAACATACCTGTAAGGCTCTGAAGGTGAAAATATGGAGATAGCAGAGTTCCAGCAATTGATGTCATACCTGTACGCGCATAATGATAAAAGGCGCGGACCCACCGCAACCATGCTCTGGCTTGTGGAAGAGGTTGGAGAACTTGCCGAAGCCATCCGCAGGGAGGACACTGAGAATATCAGGGAAGAGCTTGCGGACTGCTTTGCCTGGGTGGGAGCCCTGGCAAACCTCTACGACATAGACCTCGAGGCAGCATTCCTTGAGAAGTATCCGGATAAGTGCCCTACCTGCGGCAGGAAACCCTGCATCTGCCCGGATTGACCGGGTCATTTTTTATAGCTCCATCCAACATAACCTGTTCATAACTCAACGGGGGTTAGTTATGAGCGAATTAAAGATAGGGGAAATGATCGAAGATTTTACACTTTACGATAGCAATCGCAATGAGATACATCTGCACGACCTGAAAGGGAAGAAAATATTGCTTGCCTTTCACCCGCTGGCCTGGACACAGGGATGTGCGAAACATATGAAGCTGCTGGAAGAGAACTATGAGAAATTCAGTTCCGCGAATACAGTCACCTTTGGGATCAGCATCGATTCCGTGCCTTCCAAGAAAGCATGGGCTAAGGAACTGGGAGTTGAGAAAACAGCCTTCCTGGCAGATTTCTGGCCGCATGGTGAGGTTGCAAGAATGTACGGAATGTTCGATGAGGACAGGGGAGTATCGGAAAGGGCAAGCATCCTTGTGGATGAAAAACTGAGAGTCAGGTTCGTAAAGGTATATGAGAGGCACTCATTACCGGACATCGAGGAGATATTTGATGCCATGAAGGACTAATACAAAATGCCGGAATCAAAACAGATATTTACATGTTGAAGGAAATAATTGATAATGTTTAAATAGTATCCGTACTGTTGTATCATGGAGGAACATCCATGAAAAAAAGGGGCAGAGAAATACGTTTTATTCTTATTTTACTCATCATCGGATCCTTCACGGTTTCCGGCGGGTGCATACGGGACTTTGAAGAAGAGAGCAGCTACGGGATAACAGATATAGAAATGGCTGCAGAGAGTGTCAAAAGTTCCCATATCGACCTGAACGTGACAGCATACATCGAAAACTGGGGCACGGACAGCAAGGGAAACACGACATTGGTACTGAAAGCTTTCAGAGAGCAGACGGGACTACTTGAACTGTCTCAGGAACAGAAAGTAGGGACCATCAAAAAAGATAGCACCGCTGCTATAAGCCAGACAGTCAGACTTCCTAAGGACGGAAGCTACACACTTCTATTCAACCTTTATGAGGACGAGCAGAGAAAGGCCAGTTCATCAATTACCGTTCGTAACCTTGATGGCATGCCAACCGACCTCCAGGAGGTCGGCATCCAGATATCCGGAATAGATTTCATGGTAAAGAACGTGACATCCGGGAAAGTTCTCATCGAGAATGACATCTACCTGAAAAATGAGGGTTCAAGGACCACCAAGGATTACAGGGTACTTGTCAAGGCAAGGGAAATCGATGCCAGGCTTCTGGCAGACAAGGAATGGACCGTCACAGGAGGAATAGAACCTGAAGCGACAGCGATCCGCACGGTCAGCCTGACAGTCCCTGACAACTACAACTATGTCGTCGAGGTCAGTGTGTGGGATGGAGACACCATAGTCATGACAGGTGAGGATTACGTACAGCTCAATCCTGAAAAATACATCAACAAGGAAGAGGTAGTCCAGACAAAGAACATCCAGACCAGTGACTTTGTCATCGAGGAAGCCTGGGAGGAGACTGCTGAGGCAGAATATGCATCAGAGGAAGCAGCACCCGGGTTTGGAGTGATAACGTCAACATTCGCCCTGCTGTCAGCAGTGCTGATCATCAGCAGAGGAAAAAATAGGGAGAAAAGGAGTGGGAAAAATGAGTGAAGAGAACCTGGCAGGAGCCGGAAAAGGCAATGCTTTTAGCATATCTGCCACTGTGGAGGAGAACATGAATAAAGGATATACTGCAAGCACCGGGAACAAGGAGAAGAAAAAGACAACACCGGAGGAATATTTCAGGTGGTCTGTCTTCGGAATAACTATGCTGCTGCTTTTTATTGCAGCCATACAGTTTTATTTTTCAATGGAGGACGTGATAGGTACCTGGTTCGAACGGCAATACGTGCCCCTGTTCAGATCAGCCTACAACCTTGTGATAATCGTCCTCTGCGTCTATATAATAAAGCTATTCGTATTCAGGAAACAGGCATAAGGCCTGCTTTCTTCTCTTTTCTTATTTTCCCATCTTCATTTTTATATAGGTTTCATGAGTATACTGCAAAGTTCATGATGATCAGAAAACCCGAACTTCTTGCCCCTGCCGGAGATACGGACTCCCTCATCGCAGCCGTGGAGAACGGTGCCGATGCTGTATACTTAGGAATAAAGGATTTCAGTGCAAGGGCATATGCAGGCAATTTCACAGTTGATGAATTCAGGGAGGGACTGGACTACGCCCATTTGCGGGGTGTCAATGTCTACGTTACCCTGAACACACTTATTAAAGATACAGAAATCGAAAAAGTAGTAAACCTTATGCAGACACTGGATGAGCTCGGCACCGATGCCATCATCGTCCAGGACATCGGACTCCTGTCACTTGCACAAAAGCACATACCCGACCTCCCGGTTCACACCAGCACCCAGATGACCATACACAACACCGAAGGTGTGCGTTTCCTGCAGGACATGGGTGTGAAAAGGGTAGTGCTTGCAAGGGAGATGACACTTGACGAGATTAAGGAGATCAGGCAGAAGACGGACATTGAAATTGAGACTTTCGTCCATGGAGCACTGTGTATCTGCTATTCGGGACAGTGCCTGATGAGCAGCATAATAGGCGGAAGGAGCGGGAATAGAGGGCACTGTGCACAGCCCTGCAGGAAGAGATACGATCTGAACCGGAAAGGTAAAAAGGTCGCCACTCCCGGAGATTTCCTGCTGAGCCCCAGGGACCTGAACACTACCCCGATACTGCCGGAACTTGTGGAAGCAGGCGTCGGCTCGTTCAAGATAGAAGGCCGCATGAAACGACCGGAATACGTGGCTGGAGTGGTACGCATATACCGACTTCTTATTGACAGGTACATGAAAGACCCGGCAGGATACTATGTCTCCGAAGAAGAGAAACTGCAACTGGAACAATTATTCAACCGCGGCTTCACCACCGGATACTTGAACGGCAACCCCGGAAGTGCCCTTATGAGCCGGGAAAGACCTTACAACCGCGGAGTGAGAATTGGAAAAGTGGCAGGATACGATAAAAGACGCAGCCAGCTCACCCTGGAACTGACCGGTCCGCTGAAGGCTGGAGATGGCATCGGCTTTGAAGAGGAACAGGAATCCGGGACCACCATCCAGCAGATGTACAGTAACGGAAAGCCCATAAAAGAAGCAGGCAACGGTAATGTGATCAGCATCCTTTATCACATGCCGCTGAAAAATGGAACCCGGGTTTACAGGACACTTGACAGCTCCCTTATGAAAGAACTGAAACAATCCTTTGAGCCCCCGCGAGGCCTCAGAAAAGTACCTGTTGGCATCAAAGCAAAGGCATTCCCCGGAGAAAGAATGGAATTGCTGGTAAGGGATGAGGATAATAACCAGGCAAGCATCATCTCCGACTATTGTGTAGAACCGGCAATCAAGAAAGCAACCTCCGAAGAGGATTTTAAAAAACAGCTCGGAAAGCTTGGCAGCACTGCCTTTGAGGCAATGTCTATTGAGATAGTTATGGGCAATGACATCTTTATCCCGATAAAGGAGATGAACGATGTCAGGAACAGGGCTGTAGAAGAGCTTGAAAAAATGAGGATTGAAGGCCGAAGAAGGCCGAAGCACTCCCCCTATGTAAGACCCGAAGAGTCATCCTCATTTGAAAGAACAGAAAGACCATTACTTGCAGTAAGTGTCACTAACATTGCAGGTTTTGAGCCTGCAATATCCGGCGGTGCGGATATCGTATATTACGAGAAAGAGAGTTGTGATCACAATGATGATATTGATTTGAATCTGGCAGCGAGTCACGCAAAGCAGGCCAATGTACAACTCTATCTGCACACTCCACTCATAGTGAAGGACAGTGAGATGCCAGAGATAGAAAAAAGGATGAATGTAGCAATGGAGACAGGCTTTGATGGCATCGTTGCATCAAATATCGGAGTATTCAGGAGAGCGATCGAACTTGGCATTCCAGCCATTGCTGATAGCCACCTGAATATATTCAACAGGGAAAGCGCTGCAATCCTCATCGAAAAAGGTGCCAGGTCCGCGGTACTTTCCCCGGAGATGAACTACGCACAGATCAAAAGAATAAGCCCCACACTGGAAACTGAATTCATTGTTCATGGCCACCTGCACGTAATGGTTTCAGAACATGGCCTTATCGGTAATCTCACGGAATCTGAAAAAATCCCTGGTTCAACCACTTATGCGAGAAACTTTGAACTTGCAGATGAGAAAGGATTTGCTTTTCCCGTAAGGACAGACTGTTCAGGCAGGACACATATATTCAATTCAAAGGAGCTTTGCCTTCTGGAAGACATGCCTCAACTGATAGAAAGCGGCGTTACAAGGTTCAGGATCGATGCAAGGATGACGGATGGTGCACTTATTGAAAAGGTCACAGCCTCATACAGGGAAGCGATAGACCCATATTTCTCCGGTGAAGGTCGGCAGGAGAGGATAGCAAAATGCAAAGACATCTCAAAAGAATACACCAGAGGCCACTTCCACAGGGATGTGCTATGAGAATATTCCTTTCGGGCTCCATACGCGGAGGAAGGGAAATGCTCCTTGTGTACATGAAGATATGCAGCCTCCTACAAGACGCAGGACATGAGGTTCTGAGTTCTCACGTGGCAGATCCGACAGTGGAAGAAGCCGAATCTGTCATGACAGAGCAGGAGATATATCTACGCGACATGAGATTCCTTGAAAAAAGTGAGTGTTTGATAGCAGAGGTAAGCACACCTTCCATAGGAGTCGGCTATGAGATCTGCAGTGCCCTGCAGCTTGGTCTGCCCGTGCTCTGCCTGTACTCTGCGCAAGCCAATGTTTCTGCGATGATACTAGGGAACACAAGCATGGGATTTATTGCAAAAGGATATGGCAATCATCAAGAGTTAGATGATGCGATCATGGTTTTTCTATCTGAAATCGGTCTTGGAGCTTAAGTGAGGGCAGATATAAAGAGGCAACACTTCCATTTTTTTAGACTATAATGTTATTATGTGCCGTAATAAATAACCCACCTAGCGATTTTAAATACGATTTTAATAGAAAAATACCACCTATTGACTTAAAAACGTTAAATTAAATAATTATATATACATTGAGCTTACATTAATTGCTGGATTAATAACAAACTGCTTTAAAACAGTTAAAGTAATCTATAAAGACAGATAATTGCTTTATATGATTAATGCAACTTTGAAAAGCAAACAAATCCATATAGCATATCGAAAATCCTTAGAAAAAGCACCAAGGCATCTCTAGGGGAGGTGAAGTATAATGGCACCAAAAGAGCAGAAGAAGGTAGATCAGAAGGGCGCAAAGGTCCCTGCAAAGGATCAGAAGAAGAAGTAATTCCGCATTTCCTTTCTTTCAGGAGACAAAATCTCCTCTTTTTTTGTCTGCTCACCCTTAAGGCAGATCAGACATATTCTAAAGAAAGAGAACAAGACATCCAGAAAATGAGATTTTTTTAGTAATTATTAAATACTAACCAAGATAATAT
Source organism: Methanolobus sp. (assembly GCA_033549165.1). Lineage (GTDB taxonomy): Archaea > Halobacteriota > Methanosarcinia > Methanosarcinales > Methanosarcinaceae > Methanolobus. The sequence goes on along the minus strand of JAWSUM010000124.1, from coordinate 1,092 downwards.
AAAGCTGGTCACTATGCTGAATGAGATAGTAATACTTGTTGTAGCCATTATAGTTGCATATGTTCTGTTCAAATTATTAAAGACAGTCACAAGAATGGCAGTCAATGCAATACTCGGACTGCTTGTACTTATCGTCGCAAACGCCGTGCTGGGACTTGGAATTGCATTTTCATGGATTGTAATCCTGATCTGTGCACTTACAGGAGTTGTCGGTGCTCTGCTGATCATAGTACTAAGCTATGCAGGAGTAGCTTTCTAGAGACGGACAATTCCTTTTATGTGATGCCGGGTGTACAGTTCACCCCGTAATCTTTTTTCACTTTTGATGCTCTTTATTTCCCTGACATTGAATCCCTTGAACAGCGATTCGAGTTCCTTTTCTGTGAAATAATGATAGATTATGCCGCCTTTCCTGCGAAAAGTGTTATTCTCAGCCTCTTCTCCGCCAAACCTCATGTCATCAGTACCGAAAACCTCGAAAAATATCAATCCATGAGGACGAAGCACTCTTCTGAGCTCTTCAACGGCAAGTAGCCTTTCATTCTCAAAAAGATGCTGCAACACCCCGTAACAGACAACGGCATCAAAAGAGTCATCCGAAAAAGGCAGGTGTGTGATGGAAGAAGCAATACATCCCCCATCTTGTCCGCCCTTTTCCAGATAGTTCCTTGCCTTCGAGAGAGCGATAACAGAGATATCTGTGCCAACTACATCGTACTTTTTTGAAAGCGGAAGCAGGTACCTGCCGTTCCCGCAACCTGCATCAAGTACGAGGGAGCCAGTGGCAAGTATTTTTTCCACAGAAAAGATAGGCTGGGGACCACCCCAGCTGACGTGCCTGTACTCTTCCTCCCAGGCACGATGGGACACGCTCAGGTCTTTCATATCAGGGTCTGTACTCTGCAGCTTCCCTGAAGCGCTTGACAAGGAAGTCCTTTTCCATTGATGAGAGGAACCATCCTGCCTTCGGACCTGACTGCTGACCTAAAACTGAGGTGTAGATCGCTTTGAACAGGTCTTTGGGCTCAACTTCCATTCCCTCAGAATCTACTCCCAGCGCAGTAGCCATCATTTTATGAAGGTCGGAACCCG
>JAWSUM010000123.1:0-7168 GCA_033549165.1 Methanolobus sp. | reverse complement strand
TTTTTCCCTGATCCTGGGCTACCTTGCCTACAGGACAAAAATAGCTGACCTTTCAGCACTTTTCAGTGCAGCTCTGCTGGGAGTGCTTATAATAGTCTTTAGCGAGATATTCTGGTTCATTCTCTTGCTGACTTTTTTCATCCTCGGGGGCATATTCACCAAGTACAAATACAAGTATAAGAAATCCATCGGAATTGCACAATCCAAGGGAGGTGTCCGAAGCTATGAGAACGTTTTCAGTAACAGCACGGCTGCCCTGGTACTTGCCATTTGCTATGGGATCTATCCTCAATATGCGGAACTGATCATTTTCGCTTATCTTGGAACAGTTGCTACAGCTACAGGGGATACGCTTGCAAGTGAGATAGGTACGACCGCCCATACTCAACCGATCATGATAACCACTCTAAAGCCAACCCGGACCGGTGTTGACGGTGCAGTGACGGTACTGGGAGAGTTTGCCGCAATTTTCGGTTCAATGGTAATAGGAATACTGCCTGTGATCTTCGGCAGAGTGGATGATGCCGCCATGGTAATATTGATCACCACGGCAGGAGGATTTTTGGGAACGAACATCGACAGCCTGCTGGGTGCGACTCTGCAGAAAAGAGGACTACTTTCCAACAGCGGCGTCAATTTTGTAGCAACCTTTGCTGGTGCAGTAGTATCCGGAGCCCTGTACTTAATTTTGGTATGAAGAAATCCTTTCCGTCGAAAGCAATAAACATTTATGAGAAATTATTAATACAATGATTTTTATACATTTAATGTTGAACATTTACTCAATATCTGACATAAAAAGACCTGTTGATAGGTGAAAAGTGTGCCTTGTAGTGAAACTGGTGAAACAGACACCCTTATCTCCTCAAAATATAAATGCAGAAAATCCGAATTATTGGATTGTCTCTTTTTTATACTTGAAAAGATACCAATAGCCATTATTATTCTGAATACAGACCACAAGATCGAATTTTGCAACCATGCGGCTCTTAGAATGCTTGGATATGAAAGAAACGAGATCAATGGTAGTGATTATTGCAGTGTGCTTTTCCCACAGGACATCCGGGAAGAAATGCAGATCAATTGTCACAGGCTTTTTGGAAAGATCAAAAATGATACTGAATTCGAACAGATATGTGCCACAAAGGATGGTAAACGTGTCCTCACCAGATGGAAGATACTTCCTTTAGAAGGAATACCTGATCTCAACCATAGGACCATATTCTGCATTGAGCCTGAAAATAGAACACACAAGCACAATCCTGAAGACTACGATAAAAGATATGTCCGACTGATAGAAGACGGTAATGATGGCATCGTAGTTATCCAGGACCATGTGATCAAATACATAAGCAATAAACTTGCAGAGATTACAGGTTATTCAAAAGAAGAAGTAATGGGCCGTGATGTAACAGAATTTGTTTATCCCGAACACAGAACAACTGTTGCCCGGAGATATAAGGAACGGCTTGAAGGTAAAGAACTGTCCGGTATTTATGAGATCGAGATATTTTCAAAGGAAGGTAAACCCATACCTGTAGAAATAACTGCCTCTATAATAGAATACGAAGGAAGAATCGCTGACATGGCCATCCTTCGAGATGTTTCTGAAAGAAAAAAAGCCGAAAAGGATCTGAAGGCATATGCAGAGAAACTCGTTACTTCAAATGCTATTGTAAAGAGAAAGCTTGAGCTGGAAAGGGTCATTTCCTATGTTTCATCTGTTCTTGTTGCACCAGAAGATATCAACATTGCAATAGAAAAATGCCTTGAAAGGACAGGGATCCTCTGTGGTGCAAGTCGTGTGTATCTCTTCACATTGAACGATGATAGTAGTACCATGAGCAACACCCATGAGTGGTGCTCTGAAAGTGTGGATTCGCAAAAAGAGAATCTTCAGGGCCTTCCCAATGACATGTTCCCCTGGTGGATGCAAAAACTCCATTTGGGCGAGATTATCCATGTAACTGATGTTTCGTTAATGCCACCTGAAGCGGCTAATGAAAAAGAGATACTTGAGATGCAGGAGATTAGTTCTCTTATAGTCCTCCCCCTGTACATCAACAGGAGAATGTCTGGATTTGTCGGGATGGACAATGTCATCAATACTGGTGAATGGAGCCATGATGATATAGAGATCCTGGGTACATTCGCCAATCTGGTCGGTAGTGCTATTGAGAGAAAGAAACAGGAAGAAGCTCTTCATAGAAGTTCAGTGGAACTCAGAAACGCATACGAAGAACTTAAAGAGCTTGACAGGATGAAGAACGAGATGCTTGCAAATCTAAACCACGAACTTTTAACTCCGTTGCATTCCATCAAAGGGTACAGCAACCTCCTTTGTGAAGGGGACCTGGGTGAACTGAACGAGAAACAGAAAAGGAGCGTGGATGTGATACTGCGCAGTTCGGAGAGACTCGGAAACCTTATCCAGTCACTTCTTTACATGGGAAATGTGCTGGCAGGAAAGGCTGAATACAATTTTGACCCCATACAGATAGAGAACGTGATAGACAATACTATCAAGCGTTTTCTTTATCAGGCACAACAAAAGGACATAAAGATTTCAAAAGATATCAGTGGAATACTTCCCATTATAGAAGCCGATGTCACTTTCCTGCCTCAGATGTTGGACAAACTTGTCGATAATGCGATCAAGTTCACCCCAGAAGGGGGAGATGTAGTTATCAGGGCTTACGAAGAAGGTGATTGTATCCATATTGAAGTGAAGGACAATGGCATTGGAGTTCCGGAAGATAAGACTGATGCTATTTTTGGAAGTTTCTATCAACTGGATGGCTCATCCACCCGCAGGTACGGAGGCAATGGTATCGGTCTTCATATATCTCAGCAGATAGTGAACGCCCATAAAGGAAAAATTCGGCTGGAAAGCAATGAAGGAAATGGCACCACCGTCCATATAACCCTGCCAAAAGAACATCCGTTGACCAGTGGATAGGTCTTTATCATACTATCGAATCTCTTTACTAAATCTTATAAACGTTCATAACAATAATACACTAATGAAACATAACTTCGAGGTCAAAGGCATTGCCAGGGAGACCCTTGATTTTATTCTGGGGGTCAGCAAATCGACATATCCCAATGAGTTTGCAGGTCTGCTTGAGACGACGGACGGGATAATAACCGATGTACTAATTCTACCCGGCACAGTGTCAAGTGAGAACAATGCCGTCCTGAAGCTTTTCATGATGCCGAATATCTCTGCCGTTGGGTCGGTTCACAGCCACCCGAGTTCCGTTATCCGCCCCTCGAAAGCCGATCTGCGGCTGTTCAGTAAGACAGGTACACGGCACATTATAGCAGGGCACCCCTATGGACCCAACAACTGGAAATGCTTTGATGGCAGCGGAGAGTTAGTGGAACTGCCTGTACTTGATGTGGAGCTTGAAGAGGAGGATGTGCTGTAGGTTTCATCATGTGTTTGTGAATTTTTTCCGAAAACCCATTTCTGCAGCCATCAAAAACAAGATTTGTTCGCAAGTAGGCGATTGAATTTTCAATGCCATTGAAATATATAGCAGCGCCTCTAATTACACAGGGTTTAGGTTATATAAAAATAAGCTCTTATTGCTATTGCGGGTTAGGGAAAGCCGCGGGTTAGTCAATCATCGTCCGGATTACGGGGAAATTCCGGATACGCAAGGAGAGAGAGGCACCAAAAGCGTGGTGGTTTATCGGCGCCTCTTTCTTATTAGCATCTCGGTTTTCTGTTTTTGGATAAATATCCTAGAACTATTTATCCGCCTTATCCTGATCCAGCCTCCTAAAGGGGTGCACAAATACATAAAGCTTCCTATTTAGTGCTTTTTCATACGAATTTTTACTGTTGTGAATGTTGCTGTTTTTACTGTTTTTATAAACATGCATTCAGAATTCTGGAAATATACGAGAACTACTTTCCATCCAGGGTTCATAAAGGGTATGTAGGAATTCTATGGTACACAAAAAGTATATTGTATCAATTGCAAAATTGAAGTGGGGATGAGTACCTGAGTAGTATTAAGTATATAGCTTTGCAGACATACCGGCGCTGGAGTGACTATGACGGAATGACCGACAGCGCAGCCCTGGCATTTATCTTTTTGCTGAGCATACCGGCTCTGCTATTGTTCACAATGTCCCTTGGTAGCATGTTTGTACAGGATCAGGCCATACAGCAAAGAATCATCAGTTATGCTTCAAATGTTGCAGACCAGGCGACGATAGATATGCTTAATTCCCTGTTCCAGCAGATACCAGATACAAACACCCTTACACTTGGATTGATCATTAGCATACTGCTTTTCCTGTGGACTGCAGGGAACCTCTTCAACCAGTTTCAAAAAACAGTCAATGGTATGTGGAACGTGGACACTCAGGAAAATGAAGGATACAAGAAATCCATCGCTGAAAGGGTCTCAGCTATCCTTGCAGTACTTGTATTTGTACTTATATTTCTTTTATCAACAGTCTTCGAAGTCGTGGTTCTGAATATTTCCCGCAGTTTTCATTATATACTGCCTCTGCCACTAAACGTTATACAGTACACTAGCTCCATCCTTAACTTTCTAATCCTCCTGGTCATATTCATTTATCTTTACAGAGTCCTTCCAAAAGCAAGACTGGATATGAAATATGTTCTGACAGGATCTTTCCTGACAGTCGTCTTTATCACGATCGGCAAATACATTTTCAACCTTTATCTTATGTTCAGCAGCCCAAGAAGCGTATACGGAAGCATTGGCTCCATGATAGCGGTCTTTTTATGGATATATATAACTGCGATCATAGTGACCATAATGGCCCAATTCACCAAAGTGTATGCTGACTACGATAGTAGCGTAGCGATTACAAAAAAATGAAGCAAATGCACTGCAAAGCATATTTAACCCATCCTGAACTAATTATTGTCGGAAAAACATTCAGAGATTCGGGGGTTTGAAATGTCTGAAGAAACCAGAAAGAAGATATCTAATTACCTTTCCAGCCACAACTGGCTCAATCTTGGAACAGTTGACAAGGAAGGCAGACCTATGGTCCATACCATGGCTTATGCATCCGAAGGATCGAAAGTTTACTTTACAACCAGGAAGAGTACCCATAAGGTATCACACATGCTGAGCAACCCTAACGTTGCGTTCACAGTCGACGAAGATGATGTGAAAGTGATGGAGATAAAAGGTATCCAGATGGAAGGCAAAGCATCCATGGTAACAGACGATCAGGAAGCGAACAAGGTTATTGATATGATGGCAAAGAAGTATCCCTTCATGTCCAATATACCGGCAAGTGATGAGTATGTTCTTTTCAAGGTGGATCCTGTGAAAGGCTACTACCTGGATTATACCAAAGGTTTCAATTACAGGGATGAAGAGACATACTAGATGAGTCGATAAAACTTACTTTTTATTTACTTTTTGCGGTAAAAGATCTACCAGGATTTTATCAATTATGTTTTCATGATCAGCTTTGCCCACGCTGCAGCCCTTTCAATCTCACAGTTCTTCAGCAATCCATACAATGGTATTGCCAAAATAAGAATCACAGACAACCATGGTTTTCTTAGGTAGTGATTATCTATTCCAATCGTATTCAAGTATATTTTGTGCCTGACAGGCGCAATTACAAACAGTTCACAGCCCTGTCACTCTGCAAAGTAAAGTCCAAAAAACAGAAACAAATGGATGGTAAATATCCATTTGTTCATCAACGCTTGTCCCCCCAATCCTACACTCACCCTTTTTTGTGGTACAGAGGTGATAATTATAATACTCCGTGATAGCTCAGGTATGAGTAGTACACGAAGAGTGAGACCATAAGAGAAACTATCAGCGTTGCAAAGTTGGAAGCACTGTAGTCAACGTGGTATTCTGTCATGTTTGATCATGACATAATTAGATCCAATCATATTTATACTTTTTTGTTATTTATCATGATTAATCATTTAGTTCTGATATATACGAACAAAATGTCACTTGAAAATTGGAGATTCGAACATAAGTCCCAAAAAGCTAAATCGGATTTAGCAAACATTGCATACGATTTTACTATAGAGATTACAGATGTAGAAGTTGCAAAACTAAGGCAAATGAAAATTACCTTAACATCACAAGGTGTAAAAGGCTGTGCGAATGGTTAATTCTATCATGTATTATCATGATACTCAATGACTCGATTAATATCGTTGGGGATATGTCACGATTAATAATCGCTTTTCTGGATCAGACACTATGGATTAGAAGCATTGAATCCAAGATACCCACTAACGTATCATGTCAGAACAAATTTGTAATATTAAAGAGTAGAAACTAATTGCAGAACGGTTTTCCGATAACAGAGAGGTAAAACATGGACAGGATCCAAAAGTATTTCGAGCAGGAGAATTTTGGAAAGAACTCTGGTATGAGTTTGACCGAAGTCTCAAAAGGCTATGCAAAGGTTGAGATGAAGATAGAGAAAAGACATCTGAATGTCCTTGGAACCGTACACGGAGGAGCTATCTTCACACTTGCGGACATGGCCTTTGCGGCCGCATCCAACTCATATGGAACCGTTGCCGTTGCGATCAACTGTGACATCTCCTTCGTGAAAGCAGTGGGAGAAGGTTACCTGTTCGCAGAGGCAAAGGAAACATCCATAAATCCGAAAATATCAACTTACGTTGTGAACGTCACTAACGAAAATGAAGATACCATTGCGATATTCAATGGGATGGCCTATCGGAAAAAGGATGCGCTCAAACTTCCTGAATAAAAACTGTAACTGGCCCTTCAGACCAGTTCCCTTGGCTGCTTGTTCTCTGGCAGTGAAGGCAGTGTTGTAGAACTTACAAGCAGTGGTGCTTCCACGTCCTTAGCCCTTTCCAGGAGAAGTTCCTTACCCCTTTGTGTGATAGCAAACAGGGGAACGGCATTTCCAACCTGGACCAGTGGTCTGACAAGTTCACGAATACACTTTGAGGCACAGCTTGTGACAATGTCCACATGTTTCAGTAATTCTGCGGTAAAATCAGCTCCAATGCCCGTCACATGAGCACCAATTAAAGTCAGTTCCAGATCAAGCTCATTTTCAAGTTTACGCAACTCTTTTGCAGTTTCCGGGAAAACAACTGAAGTGGCGATCTTTTTGTAGCCCAGCTGTGCAGCCTTCCTTACTCCGGCTACAG
>JAWSUM010000122.1:0-7233 GCA_033549165.1 Methanolobus sp. | reverse complement strand
CCCGATCATCGAACGTACCGACAGGCATGTTATTCTCAATGTCCCGGAGCTGGCAGCCCAGGACGTGGAAATCTACGCAGGGGACACGTTCCTCTTCTCAGCCACAGTCGGCCGGCACGGTGATATCAAGGTAAGGAACGATTCTACTGTTGCGGATAGTGTCATGGATGCCGTGGAGATGGGCGAGGTTGTGACCGTGCGTCCGATCTGAATGTTTTGACAGGTGTGAAGTGCTTGCCCGGCCTGTCGGCCGGGATTGTGTATTTGGTATAGTGCAGGGTGAGATGTGGAGATGCGAGGGAGGAAAGAGATAATCAGCGAAGGATAGCAGGCTGCATTTCTACTATGATAACCAGAAACAAAGCACAAGTTAAATAATTACAAATATTTTTATATACAAATTAGTTTATTTTTTAACTAATATGAGAATTGACATAATACGTGGCTATGAGATCCTTCCCAACAACGATGTGATGTTTGGAATCAGGATTACAAACAATGACGAATCAGTGATCTCTGATGTGCAGGTCATCCTTGACTATAACGAATCACTTTTCAGTTTACAAGGAGACAGGATCGATAAGTTGGGGAACATACCACCGACAATCCCAAGGACGGCTAAGTTCATCTTAAAGCCACGTGGTTGTGTCCATAAAGAAAATATTGAAGCAACTATAAGCTACCGCGACCATAAGTGGGAAAAGCACATTGTAACCATGAGGCCAAAAGAGGTACATTGTGTCTGCCCTTTCCTGCGTGCAAGACCAATGACAAAGAGTGAGTTCCTCTACCTCACTGAAAAGGGGCATTCGATCGAAGCCGGTATCAACTTCCAAGGAATCAGTGCAGAACAGATCACATCTTTTCTGATGCAGACCTGCGCCACACGCCTCTATATCGTTGATGGTTATCCGATAGTCGAAGGCAAGGTTCTCTATTTTTCAAGTGAATCCATTGGTGAACAGGCCTATTACCTCCTCACTGCACTGATCAAGGAGAATGAGGGACTGACACAGGTCATGCTCAGGGCGGTCTCTGATAAGACATATGGCATACATGGATTTCTCAATGAGATCATTTCCGAACTCAAGCACCTTGTCACTACTGTCAATTCTGCAAAAGAGATAGGAGTGATCAGGAACGAGCAGGTAATCAATATTATTGACTCTGTAGTACAACGAAGTAATATCGCTAATAGCAGTGATAGTTCTTCAATAAATATACAAGACAGCGTCGTTCAGAGAACTGAAATGCATACTTCCCGACCTATCACCCAAAATAATGATAATATTGCTGTCCAGACCAGACGGGATCCTGAAAATGGGAATGTAGATGAGGAAGAGGTCATCTCCAACATGTACAACACGTATCTTCAAGAGGTCAGAGCAAAACGTGCGCAAACCAAAAGCATGAAAATGCAGGAATCAGACATCTTATCTCAAATTCAGTCAAGGTCAAAGAAAAAAGCATATTCTGAACGCGGTTCTCTTTACACGTCCTTGAGAAAGGACGAAACCGAGGTCAAGAAAAAGATATACAGCAGGAATCTAATCATAGGCCTGACACTTATTGCAGTCGTCTTTTCAACTTCTTTTTGGATCCTGCCCCTTATCGAAAGTAATCCCATAAACGAAAACATGTTATCCATTGATTCCCATATTGTGGAATCGAAGGTAACAGGCTTTTTGAATGCTGTGAACAAAGGAGATACGGATGCTGCTTTTGAGATGTACAGAGGCAAGGATTTCCTTGCTCCGGCTGCAATCGATCTGGTATTCAGCAATAAAGGGATTCCGAGAGGTAGTATCCAGGATATCGACGTCATCTCAAAAGAGGTATTGGTCGGCCAGGCTGTAGTAGGAACAAACTGCAATGTTTCCGACGTGGATATCACAGGCGCGGAGAATGGGATCTCTACCATTCCCATTTACTTCGGGCTTGAGAACGCAGGGAACGGGTGGATCATCACAAAGGTATCTTTCTTTACACCTCTCACAATAGAGTATTATGATGATTCCGTCGAAAATTTACCTGCACTGGAAGAAACAACAAACAAACTGGCTGTTAAGACCCTTTCTTCAAGCCTGATGGTGAAGAATATCGAAGGTGTTCGTGCAAAGAACTCCGTAACGGATATGTCCGGTACTATAGACCTGTTGAAACTGAAAGTCGGACTTAATGTAGGAAGTGCTCCTGTGAATGTAAAACAGGTAGTAGTTTCCATCACAGACGGTACGACTGCAAACACGCTCGTCTATGCAGGAAATGACGCATCCGGTTACGTTATGAAAGGTTTCAGCACCAGTTTCGCCAGCCAGAACCTAAGGCAGTTGCTCACTGAAGACGACAACCCAGAAAGGTACTACACGGTTGAGAAGATCCGTGATGAAGACGCATCCTTCTCCCAGAGTAATCCTGTGATGAACGCCGGTGACCTGATAACGGTATATATCGCTACTACATCCACGGAAGCAGCATCTCAAAGATATACTACTGTGGGGGCTGCCAGTGTTTCAAATCTTAAGTCCTCGGAACTTAACATTGTTCCCAGAACTACTGTGAATATAGTGTTCACGCCGGAATCCAGTGCGGCAACCACGGCAGACTTTGTAACACCTTCTGCTTATGGTGTTAGGGAAACCGTGCAACTGTACCCGTAAGATTTTTGCGAGGGCATGAATGAGCATATCAAAGAACGCAAAGATGCAAGTACACGGAGACCGTGGAGCCGAAACAAGAAGGATTATCTATCTGTAATACACAGTAATCCATACGCTCAAAAATTGGAGAAGTTAACATGGACAGTGAAATAGAGATAAAAGAAGAACAGTCACATCCGGTCCTGTCGATCAGGACCCGGGCAGCGGTCCGGGACCTTCCTGCCGTAATTGGCGAAAGCTATGAGAAGATTATGCAATATATGTACCGGATCGGTCAGGAGCCTGCTGGAGCGCCCTTTGTCGCCTACTACAACATGGATATGGAGGACCTTGACCTGGAGATTGGCTTTCCGGTTGCTGAGCCGCTTGATGGAAGCGATGAGATTGACAGGTCTGAGATACCCGCAGGAAAATATGTATCCATGACCTACAAGGGCCCTTACGCAGGTATGGAAAAGCCCTATACCGAGATGGCAAAATGGATCGAGGAGAACGGATACAAAGCAAAGGGCATCTCCTACGAGTATTATTACAATTCTCCTATGGAAGTACCGGAAAGCGAACTCCTGACACGCATAGTGATGCCTGTTGAGTGATAAGAGGGACAAACGCAAAGGATCAGGTAGCCAGGATGCCAAGCTGTTGTATTCCTGAGTCTTTGCGGCCCTTAACCCTTGCGTTGAATATATGAAACACTAACGCAGCTCAAAAAGCAACAAAACTCAGGGGTTGCTGCTTAAATATCCGGCAACATGCCTGGCAAATTCATCGAAGTCCTCTAACCTCTCGGTCAGGAACATATGCAGGATATCGACATCTACTTCTTCGTACATGCGGACCAGAACATTCCTGAAACCGGCTGCCTGAGCGAATTCTTTTGCGAACTCTTCGGGAATTATGCCGTGCTTTCCGAGTATGAGGAACACGCTTCTATAGACTTCAGGTCTTTCGAATCCTTCCCTTGAAATTATTATTTCGCCAATGTCTATTGCACTTTCAATGGCAAGCTGGAAGTTGCGCTCAACAGCACTACGAAGCTCGTAATTACTCTCAAGTTCGTTACTTCCTGCATCTACGGACCTCAGATAGCTGACACATCTCTGCATGAAATTCAGTTTCCGAAGTATTTTGTCCTCATCACGCATTCATGCCAGCCCCTTCTCAATGATTCTCTCCAGGAAGTGCCGGTTCAGGCGATCTTCATAATATTTCCAGTCCAGATATGTTGACATGATGCGCTGCTCCACATCAACTTTGAGGCTGCTGTCCCTTTCAAATATCAGGACGTTTGGCCGGATGATCTCAAAGCTCAGAACAGGTGGCGTGTCATTGAGCACCAGCAGGTCGATCCTGTCGTTTTTAGTAAGGGTTGTGAGACTTGCTATCAGCTCAAGGCGTTTCCTGTCTCTCTGTGCCTTTGTTAAGCCAGAGGATGTGTAAACACCTATGTCAATGTCGCTTAGAATGCCTTCTTTCCCTTCGGCCACCGACCCGAACAGGTAAGCAAGCTCGACATGTTCCTCTTTGCGGAAGAATTCCCTTAGAAGAGGGAGCAGGTGTTCTTTATCCTGTATTGGGCCTTGTGCATTCATGAATACCATTTCAGTGTTTTTTAAATATTTAGTGTGTTTTTATAGATGATAAAGGTTAAGTGATCGCTTTGGATTTAGCAGAAGATACGCCCCCAGGACGATATCCACAAATTCGCTTTGCACATTTGCTCCCTAGTCATCAGAGAAATCAATCTTCTTCCCCGCAGTAAGCGCAAATCCCCATCCGGGGAGAATTAACAACGGGAAGCATCATATCCTCACCACATTCATGTTCCTTGCAACATTCATCACAATAGAACGCAGGTTCTTCATAAAAACATTCGGCACATAACTGTGTTGCAGGCTCTCCACATTTCACGCATGCAAAAACAGGAGGCAAGTTCCGTGCCATGAGTTCTATTCTTTCTTTCCTTTTTGCTCCCGTACTTACTGACAATACCTTCAGTTCCAGCTCAGTTGTCGAGCCGAAGTCATACTCATACATGAATTCGAGTCCTTCGGACAGAACATCCTTCAACTTCACTTTCATATCCCTGTTTCTTTCAGACATAAAATCCGGATCAGGATGGGAATCGTATATCTCGCCGCCGATGTTAAACATGCTCAGATGTCCGCAGCATTCCAGCCATTTGTCCCTCAGGAACTGGTCCAGATCCTTCAAAGATGCGTCAGCGGATGCGTCCAGATACATGCAATATTCTTTCCTGTAAAGGCCTTTGACCTGGATGCAATAATATACCTTTTCCCCAGGCCGCTTTTGTTCTTCCCGGATCTTACAGTTCTCCAGATGCCTTTTGATGGCGATCTTCCCGAAAACATCACCGCAATAGTTACATTTGAAGCTTTGTTTAGGTTTCTTCATCTAATCCCCCATAATTTTCTTTTTCATTCCATACTGATAAACATAAATAGGATTCTTTAATAATTCTTTGTTGCTAAAGCCGGTCAACAGAAGAAATGATTGTTGTATATGTTTCGAAACTTGCATGAGTCTCCCATTAAACTCAATTTAATATGCAAGAACCACTGGGGAATATTTATGGAATACACAATAGTCCTTGAGATTGCAGAAGAGGGCGAGTACATTGCACGTTGCCTGGAACTTCCGCCAGCTATCAGTGAGGGAGATTCCAGGGAAGAAGCCCTTGAAAATATAAGGGAAGCCATCGAACTTGTTCTTGAAGTCAATAAGAGGCAGTCTGACTGTCAATAACCCTCTTTCAAGCCTTTGCCAACACCGCCGCCCTATCGGGAAAACGGCTCGGCCTCTCCACGACCGTAAGCCCGGCATCACCGGCTATCCTGAGTGACTCCTCGAATTCCACTTTTGAAACATGGAAAGGTGGCTCCTCCATGTATATCCGGCCATCATCCCTGAGCACGGAAACCAGCTCCCTGAAAAGCGCTGCCCTGTCCGGCACCTCATGGACCACATAGAAGAGGAAAACAAGGTCAAAGCTTCCGGACACGCCGATCCTGTCCTCGGTGCTCTTACGCAACTCGATGTTCTGCTCGATATCGGACCCGCTGATCTTTTCCCGTACTTGCTCAAGCATGCCCTCCTGCAGGTCAACGGCCACTACCTTACCGCTTTTGCCGACCATCCAGGCCATGTCAAGGGTAAAGAAACCCGGACCGCATCCCACCTCAAGGACGTCCATGCCCTCCCTGACATACGGGGCAAGTATCTTCTGCGGATTCTGCAGCCATCTGCGCAGCCTGCTATCAAGGCTGCCGGATCTTTCTACGGGGCACACACGGGTGCTTCTGGAACTCATCACTACACTCTCCATTTTAAGCTGAGATTACAGTCAACAATTTTATCGATAAGAGATATATCGTTAAACAAATACGTTAATTTACCGGTCAACATAATTTTACAAAACGAAGAGTGTTGATATGCATTTGTATCGTTCCCCCGGGTGACCACAAAAGTGCTATATAGAATGTGGTCACCCATTTAGGTGTGCATATAGAGAAGAGAAAACAGGGAAATAACACGAAATACTACCTGTCCCACTCCTACCGTGTCGGAAAAAAGACAAGGAAGATACGGCATTACCTGGGCCTGAACCTGACAGAGGAAGAGATCGAGGAGCGCAGGGTAGAAGCGGAGAGAGAGATAGAGCAGCAGATCCAGGCAAAGACCGACCTTCTGAAGTTCTCGCTTACCATGAAGGAGATCGAGAAGCTGAACGAATACGACAGGGAGATGGAGATAGTCCATCTTGACGTGGCGGGCTGGAAGGCCTTCACCGAAAAGTTCGTATTCAATACCAATGCCATCGAGGGTTCGAGTGTGACCCCCGAGGAGGTCCATGACCTTCTCAGTCACAATGAGGAAGCGGTCAATTCCGATGAGCTGGAGGCGCTGAATGTTGCAAGGGCCGTGGAGTTCATACAGAACACGGATGAGGAGCTGTCCCTTAAACTGATAACAAAGCTGCACAGGATATGTTTTGAAGGCTCCAAGAAGTTTGCAGGCAATATCCGGGATGTGGAAGTGGTCATACGGAATGCATACGGAGAGATCGTACACCGAGGCATCCCAAAAGAGGACATCAGGAACGAAC
This sequence comes from Methanolobus sp., assembly GCA_033549165.1. Classification (GTDB taxonomy): domain Archaea; phylum Halobacteriota; class Methanosarcinia; order Methanosarcinales; family Methanosarcinaceae; genus Methanolobus. Next base: position 447 of record JAWSUM010000122.1, on the reverse strand, counting down.
TGGAGGAGCTTGCGAAATGGTACGACGAAAACTCGGATGAACTCAAGCCCCTCGTGCTTGCCGCACTGGTCCACAACCAGTTCGAGTTCATCCACCCCTTCGAGGACGGCAACGGCAGGGTAGGAAGACTGCTGTTGAACTATGTCCTGCTACGGCACGGCTACCCGCCGATCAACATACTGTTCGAGGACAGGGGCAGGTATTACCACTGCCTGCAGCAGTATTCAAGCGAGGATAAGCTGGAGGATACGCTTGAGTTTCTGGTGGAGCAGTATCGGAAGGGGCTTGGTTGATTGGGGGGGTGACTACATGAGTGGAGGGGATTTGTGGTCACCTGTTTGAAAGTATACGATAATCTTTTTGTGATAATATCTAATTGGTGTTCAGCAAATCAACCCGCCAATTTTAAAATGTTTCATACAGTATTTTAGTCATCACGTTTTCTGG
>JAWSUM010000121.1:4109-7259 GCA_033549165.1 Methanolobus sp. | reverse complement strand
TTCTGTAAATAAATCTCCGGCTTTGATATCATTCACTATAAAGAGGGAGCGTGAGAACTCCCTGCTTTTCTTAGTTTTTTCTGTCAGATCATAATTGACAGTGCCCAATGCCTTTTCCACGTCTCTTACAGCATCGACCATTGATCTGAATTCATCTGGTTCCATTGAGAATGCAGCATCAGGTCCACCCATATTCCTATTCAGTATAAAGTGTTTTTCTATTATTTTTGCTCCAAGCGCCACTGCCGCTATGGGGACAGAAATACCCAGCGTGTGGTCTGACAGACCCACAACTGTGTTGAAGGTATCTGCCAGATTTGGAATTGTTCTTAAATTGACCTCTTCAAGTGGTGCAGGGTATGCTGATGTGCATTTTAATAGTGCTACCTGGTTGTTGCCCATTTTCTTACAGGCATCTACAGCTTCCTCTATATCTGCAAGAGTTGCTATACCAGTGGAGATGAGCACAGGCTTTCCCTTTGATGCTATGTACTCGATGAGGGGTATATCGGTTATCTCAAAGGATGCAACTTTGTAGGCTGGAACATTCATCTCTTCAAGGAAATCGACTGATGTTCTGTCAAAGGGGGATGAAAAACATATGAGTCCCAATTCTTCTGCTATCTTTTTGAGTTTTGGCTGCCATTCCCATGGGGTGTATGCTTCCTGATAGAGTTGGTATAATGTTTTACCATCCCATAATGTACCTTGATTTATCTGGAAATATTCATTATCTGAATCTATCGTTATTGTGTCTGGTGTATATGTCTGAACTTTTACAGCATCTGCACCGGATTCTTTTATGGCTTTTATTATATCAATAGCAAGGTCAAAATTTTTGAGGTGGTTGGCTGAAAGTTCTGCTATAATGAAAACTGGACAATCAATACCTACACTTTTATCTCCAATTGTTATTTTCACATTACACCTCAGAATTGTTCATAATCCCCATTACTATGACATCAAGCCAATATCCATCTTTAATCACGAACTCTTTTAATCTACCTTCTTCATTAAACCCCTGTTTTTTATAAAAATCAATTGCTTTTTGATTATTATTTATAACTTCGAGTTTCAAAGTGTGAAGTCCTGCTATTTCAAAAGCCAGTTTTTTGATGCACTGAATCAACAAATGTCCTTTATTTTTAATTTCATTATAAGGATTTGAATATATTCCTATATACGCATGTTTGTTTTTAAAATCAATTTTGTTAAGGGAAATTGTTCCGAGGAAAAATCCGGCGTCGTTTTCCGCAACCCAATAAATGTTTTTATTATCATCAATTAAATTACTCAGAAAGGATATGTGTTCCTGTGGCGAGATAATTGTATCAGAATACATCCATTTTCGAATGCTCTCATGGTTTCTCCACTCCAAAATCATATCCCTTTCGGTAGTTGAAATATTTAAGAAATTTTTTAACTTTGTGTTGTTAATATCAAAATCATCATTGAGCGTTGCCAACTTAACACCTCATTTATAGATTCCTGCTATGGTAGGCCCCGGCTACAATTGATGTTGATTCATTATAAATAACAAAATCTACACCATTTTTCATTTTCATATTGAACCAATTATTTCTTAATGTGTTTAAGTTGCCATACATCATCAACATTATCAAAAATATCACAATTCCAAAATTTATCAACGATATTCCAAAATTGCAAGGAGGTATATCCCAAAAACGTTATAAAATCATCCATAGCACGTTGGTCCAATTTACTATCATGTTCTGCAATTAACTTTTTTGCTTCTGATGTGCCAATCACTCCCTCTCTAATACGTCTGCTTGCGATATCAGAAGTTCGCTGGAATCCAAACTTAGGATATTTTAACCAGTGGTGCACCATATATGCTACAGAATCAATCTGTTCAAAATCTTCAATACAACCTTCTCGTCTCCACTCATGTGCTAAGTCTCTAAATCCATATTTTTTCGCAATTTCAAGATTTTGTATGCTACTCCATGGAGTGAAATAACTCATAAATATTACTTCAGGTTTGACTTTATTCAGATCTCCATCTGTGGGTGGAATAATAGCATTCACCTCTTTTCTTGACACACCTCTTTGTAGCCAGAAATCTACATCAATTGCTTTAAAAATTTGCGATATCGTTTCATTTGCTGAATAATTATCCTTATCAGTAGTACCATATTCATAAGCTGAATTCTCACCATATACGATAAATGGTATTCCAAATTTCAAAGCAATTTTTAGTGGAACTGTATATATTGCGGCTTCTACAAATTTTAGAGGAATACCCATTTCTTCAAATGCAATTCTGGTAACTCGTCTAAATAAATCAATACTTAAATCAAATTGGATATGATCGCAACCAAATATTTCCCCCAAGTTTCTGTAATTTTTCAAACCAGCTTTGGTTTTGGTGAATGGATCTCCAACAGTTATCAAAAGAGGATTCATATCCATCTTAACTTTCATTTCATAAACAAGACGATGGCTATCTTTTCCTCCACTTACAGGAATTACACAATCATAATATCCATCATCTCTTCTATATTTATCGCAAAGTATTCTCAATTCTTTTTGTCTTTCATTCCAATCAATCATTTTCCTATTTTCATAGTTTATACATGCTTGACAAATCCCCTCATCATTAAATATGGACCCTGGTCTTGTATCCGGCATCATACAGTTTATACAATATTTTATATTACTTGCCATAATTTTCACCAAAATATTATAGTAGATTTCAGCATTTACGATTTTTATTAGTTAATCTAATATTATGTATGCGCTGTTTATAAATGTATCCTCTTCTGATCGACATGCCTATTAATGTCAATAAGTTCAGGTTCTTTACTCAACAACTTCAGAATATCATCCATCAAGAACAACTGTTTTTTCGGACAGATCCTTTTGTAAACTGCACTTATAAATTCAAAGTCTTCCTTCGTGTCCAGAGTCCATCTTAAGTCACTAAAATCAATATCATTTGATACATTAAGCAATTTAAATTTATCTGGATTCTCAATGATATACGGAGTTACATGTTCCCGTTCATGATCTTTTTGTGCTTCAAGCCATACATTTTTAAGAGATATAAAAGAGAATACCTCAACGTCAAGCCCGCGCGGATATGTCCTTATAAGTGAATTCGAACAGTAATCACAATCGTTATCTAAA
>JAWSUM010000121.1:0-4018 GCA_033549165.1 Methanolobus sp. | reverse complement strand
TTGTTTGATAACCTTATCTATCACAACAGGATCAATAAGCGGGCAGTCCGATGTAATCCTTACAACCACATCCGCATTGGCCTGCACAGCAGCCTGATAATATCTGTCCAGAACATCATCTTCACTGCCTCTTGCAATTATTATCTTATCGTTGTACTCTTTTATTGTATCAACAATAACATCATTTTCTTTACCATAAGGAATTGCAACAACAATCTCATCGATCAACTTTGAGAGGGATATCCTGTCTAAATCCCACAATATCACAGGTTTGCCAAGGATTTCTTTCATAATCTTTCCAGGAAGCCGTGTTGACCCCATCCTTGCCTGGATGATCGCTACAATATTTAAATCAGATAACATGGGCATAAATTCATATTATATTTTTTCTAACAAATATATGACATCCAAATTATCATTATTCGCATATTTTATAATTTTCATGTGGACTAATTTCAAATCTTGAAATCGACTTAAAAACAACTTTGAAAAATCGGTTTTCCATAATAGATTCTCTTGTCCACGATAATTTATCATTTGATATCCTTCTGGATTGTAGTATTCTAATCCCCAGATATACTTGTTTGTACATCTATACATTTCATCTAAAACTTTATCGATGTCATCTAGCGAAATATGAATTAAGACCCCCCGATGTGAATACTATATCAAAAAAGTCATTTTTAAATGGGATGTCGAAAGCAGTTCCTTTTACGATGTTTAGCCCACTCGTTCTTTTTCTTGCAACTTCGACTGCATAATCCTGTAATTCAATTCCCCAAAGGTCGAGACACCCCATTTTTTTTAATACATTCAGTTGGTTACCAACATTACAACCAACTTCTAAGATTCTGTTTAATTCGAAATTTTCAAGAAAATCGCGGTTTAATTGTGTTCTTGAAACTCCAAAATTTTCAATATACAGATCATCCACTTCCTCTGGATTAAATGTATTTCTATCGGTATATTCTTTGCCAAAATCATTGCTCCATGTATCTTCTTGAAATGTATTTGTTACCATAATTATCTACCTTCGATAATTTTCGATTTTATTGCATATATATGTAAGTTCATGTTCACTCATTCTCGGATACAGCGGCAAAGTAATAATCCTTTTGAAAACATCCTCAGTCACAGGAAACTCTTCCGCATCAAAACCATAATTCTCTACATAATAACTATGCCTGTACACAGGAATATAATGCAGGTTCACGCCAATATTGGCACTGCGCATATACTTGAAGAAATCATCCCTGTTAATCGACTCATCCAGCAATATCGTATACAAATGCCAGGCATGCCTGACATTACCCCGTGTCACAGGCAGTGTGACAACATCAATCTCTCCAAGAAGATTATTATACCTTGATGCAAGTTCATTGCGCTTGTCAATGAACCCATCCAGTTTATTCAACTGTGATATCCCGAGCGCCGCCTGAAAATCAGTGATCCTGTAATTCCTGCCAAGATACTTCATATCATACGAGGCATCAGGACCGTACCTGTCCTGCGCATCCTTATCGATACCATGACTTCTCAAAACCGACAGGCGTTTATATAATCCTTCATCCTCCGTCGCAACGGCTCCACCTTCTCCGGTCGTGATATGCTTCACGGGATGGAAGCTGAAGATTGTAAGGTCTGCAAAGTTGCCTACCTTTTTGCCATTGTATTCAGCCCCTATTGCATGGCAGGCATCCTCAATCAGGTACAGGTCGAATTCATCTGCAATGTCCCGGATTGCTTTGATATCACATGGCTGCCCTGCATAGTCCACATAGATGATGGCTTTCGTATCCTTTGTGATCTTTCGCCTGATATCTTCAGGGTCGATATTGAACGTATCACTGCAGATATCTGCAAACACAGGTTTCAGGCCATTATAGAGGATGGCATTGGATGTAGCGACGAACGTGAAAGGGGTAGTTATGACCTCGCTACCTTCCGGCAGATTCAATGACTGGACCGCGATATCCAGTGCACTTGTCCCGCTATTGACAGCCACACAGTAACTGCATTCGAGATAGGCGCATAGCGCATCCTCAAATTCCTTGATCTTCGGACCGGTTGTGATCCAGTCGCTTTTAAGGACTTTGATGACCTCGTTGATGTCGTCGTCATCGATCCACTGTGTGCCATAGGGTATGAAATCCATGTCCATCACCGATAATTCGTATCCTTCATCCAGTTCCTGAATTTATCAATCCCCTCAACAAGAGATGTCTCCGGCTCCCATCCCAGCACCCGTTTAGCCTTTGAATAATCACACACAAGCTTTGGAATCTCACTCTGTGGGTGGATATGCTCGACATGCCGGATTTGCCCAGCATCCTCGCATACAAGTGCAGCAAGGTCGTTTACCATAATATCTTCACCAAGCCCGGCATTCAATATCTCACCATTGGCCTCATCAGAATATGCCGCCTGCACCACGAACTCTGCGCAGTCTTCGACATACATCAGGTCCCGAGTCTGAGTCCCGTCCCCGTAGATGTTCAGCACTTCACCCTTGAGTTCTTTCAGGACAAATATCGAAACCACACCACCTTCACCGGTTGACTTCTGGTAAGGCCCGTATGTATTGAACGGGCGCACGATCACAGTGGGCAATCCGTATGCATGATAGTACGACTGCACCATGTTCTCCCCAGCAAGCTTTGCACCAGCGTAGGGAGATGCTGCTTTTGTGGGGTGGGTTTCTGAGATGGCACCGTCCGAGGATGCAGTATCATAGACCATGCATGTGCTCATGAACACGAACTTAGTGCTGGTTTTCTTTGCTTCCTCAAGGACATTGAACGTGCCCACAACATCATTCTCAAACGTCCCCCTTGGATTATCTATACTGTCCTGTACGACGATACTGGCCGCAAGATGAATGCATATATCAAAATTATTCGCGAACAATCCGGACAATATCGCTGTATCCTTGATGTCCCCAATAATGACATTCAGATTTGGATCATCCCTGAACTCATCAAGATTTTCGGCGCGTCCGTTGGACAGGTCATCCAGAACCCATACTTGATTATCATCATCAAGTAAACGCTTGACAACCCATCTACCTATGAAACCAGAACCGCCTGTTACCAGTATCTTCATTCTTGTGACCTATTAATATTATAAATATACTTATATTATTCCATCTTTTTTCAGGATTGACTTGATCTCATCCCTGGTGATAGGTACTGTATCCTTCGAAACATAATCTTTTGATCTGATTGGCGTTGCATCGTATGCAGATTTATCAATAACTGTTAACCCATCTTCGATTTCAGGCAATATAATAAACATATCATCCCTTTCAAGTGACCGAATCGCTTCATCTTCAGTCATCAGTTCCTCATACATCTTCTCACCAGGCTTTGTACCGATAATCTTAATATTGATATCTTTCGGATTGTGGCCATATCCTGGTGCCACTCCTTCAATGAGCACTTGCGCAAGATCGGATATATTGATCGTGGGCATTTTGAATATAAAAACCTCTCCGCCCTTTGCCATCTCCACAGAATGAAGTACAAGATCGACCGCCTGCGACATTGACATCATGAACCGTGTCATGGTAGGGTCCGTGATCGTCACCGAACCACCCGATCTTATCTGTTGCTTGAATAGAGGAATCACAGATCCACGGGAGCCCATCACATTACCGAAACGGACACTGGAGAAAATACAATCGTGATTACCTTTAGAAAAATTGGCTGATGTCATTAATTTTTCAGCCAGTAATTTTGTCGCACCCATGGTGTTGGAAGGATTTACAGCTTTATCACTGCTTGTGAATATTATTTTTCCCACATTATTATTAATGGCGACATCGATTACATTCTGCGTACCAAGCACATTGGTCTTAACAGCCTCGAACGGGTTATATTCACATGCCCCTACATGTTTTAAGGCAGCAGTATGGAAAATAACATCAATATCCTCAGCTGCACGATGCAGGCGCTCCTTATCTCGCACATCACCAATCAGAAATCGTGTAATATCATCGTATCCCTTAAGTTCATGCTGG
>JAWSUM010000120.1:0-7494 GCA_033549165.1 Methanolobus sp. | reverse complement strand
ATTTTGGCTTTAACAGGCTCGAAATCTACGAACCAGCTTTTGAATATGGCTTGTGCCATGGACTCGAGGGTTTGGTTGATTTGGATGTTGAGGGCGATTTTTTGATCGAGACTGGTAAGAATTGTTGCAATCTCGTATTGTTCTTGTAAAGGAGGTATTGCAACAGTAATTTGCTCAAGAGTTTTTCGTGTAATTGTGTCAAATACAGATCCATGAGTCTTTGTTTTTAGCTCAGTAATATTGTATTTAAGTAAAGAATAAAGAAAATCGTTTGTAAGTGTCACTTTAGCATTTAATCCATAACATGACTGATTAAACGCCATATCTCTTCCAAGCTGTGCAATTTCACCCACAGTTCCCCTTGCAGAAATGATGATTTGACCTTTTTTTAAAATTCTAGTACTGCTTTTCTCAAGTCCTTTTTGTGTTATTTTTTTCTCAGTATCATGAACCCAACGTAATCCATTGTTAAAATCTACAACAGACAACCAAGGAATATTTCCATTCCAATACTCTTTAACGTTAGTTTTTGGAGTTCCGCCACCAATTACATCTACAATATCACTTAGTTTATGGGTCTCCCAATTCTCAGGAATATTTCCGATATCAGTTTGTTTAAACTGTGTTTTTTTAACCATCAACAACACCTTTATGTGTGTTTACGTTTTTTTTAGATATGTAATGGCTGTTTCTTTTGTTCCAATTATTAAAAATAACATAAGGTTCCGACTCTAATTTGCTCCACTCAATTGTGTAACTATCTTTTAATGTATGTTTTTTAATACTCAAGAATAAAGGATTGTATTCGACAAACAGATCGAGATTCATTTCTAATTTTCCTTTAGGTCGAATCAAAGTTGTGTTATCATCAAGATTAACGGTTTCAAACTCATCTGGAAACTCATCTCTGACTATTTTAGTATCAAGTAAAAATTGTGCCATTTCCGATGGGTTTAAATAATCTAATTCTTCAGTTTTTTCTGCAAATTTTGTAGGATTATTTTTCAAACTTACTTTGTAATTTAGTTTTATTTTTTTTGCTTCATTTTTTGAAACATTAGTTATACGAACATATTGATGCTCAAAATTGTATGCAGAGGTTGATTCAAGTACGTCAGGTAATTCAGTTTCATTTTTGAGATTCGAAACAATATGTGTGGACAAAATAGGTTTTTTAGCCTCTCGAAATTGGCAAATCAAGATGAATATGAATATTGTATTTACAATAATTAACACAATATTGAGCATATTTCCAATGACATCGAAAAACTGCATATTTACTCTCCTGATACTCTAAATATAACCCTCATTATGCCCGAAGGTAATTGTCCAACAAGCTGTTGGATGATTCTAGCACAAGCCGTGCCAGAATTATCAACATCATTGTTAGAAAAGAAAAAGCAACGATTTTTATCTATTGTTAACTCAGATGTCATTTTTTCACCACTTCCCACATTCCACCCTTGTCTGCCCCGATTCTCTTTAGTAATCCTTCATCTTTTAGTTTCCTGATGTGCCATTCCACACCTTTTACTGTTATTTCTGTCAGGTCAGCCAACTCAGCAGTTGTTACATGAGGATTGCCAGATATGATTTCAAGTATTTTCTCCCTAGTTTTCTCCCTAGTTTTCTCCCTAGTTTTCTCCCTAGTTTTCTCCGACGGTTTTTCGGGGATGGTGTCTCTGGTCAGTGGGAAAGTGATTTTGTAGAAATCCACATCGTTTGAAACCAGAGGTTCGGTTTCGTAGTAGGACTTCCAGCCGGTGAACATTTTATCAAAGCCGGAGCCTGCGTTTTCGGAGAGTTTGATGACCCTGAAGATCCTTGTGATAATGGGATTTCTTGGCATAGTGAAATCTTCTTTCATGATGGACTCGATATCTTTTGGGAGGCTGCCGGGGTTCAGGAACTCTATCCTGTCAAGGAAAACTCTTATCCTTGGCTTCATAGGGCTGAAATAATCAGAATGCATCAGGAGGTTCACAAGAGCCTCACGGATAGCAACAAGCTGGGGCTGGTTGTCCGTGGCAAAACCATCTGCTCTTAAAGTGAACGGCAGGTCTATCTTTTTCATCAGGCGTTCAAAAATGCTGAAATAGAACCGGAACAGGTTCTCTTCTTCATAAAGCCTGTAATTGTACCGGGTCGGAGCATCAGAATAGGACGTACCCATGATCTCAAGATAATCTATCCGAAAATCAGTAAGCATACGGTTGATGTTATCCTCATTTCCAAAGACCAGCAAACCACCTATCGTGATCCTGCCATCGACTACAACCTGTAGCTTCTCCAGCAATTGTTCCGTTGACAATTTGTTATACCTGTGCTCAGGATTCACATTCTCAAGATAAGTCCTGTAATCAGAGATCGTCCTCTCATCCAGATCATCAATTGTAAACCCGGTGAGTTCCTTATCCTTCAGACCGAAAGAAGAATCCCTGTACATCGCATCGATCTCAACATCCGTTGCACGTTGATCTCCGCTGCCGGTTCGTATAAACGTATTTTTTCTCGAATTGAAATAGACGGGCTTCTGCTCAGATGCAGGGATATAAAATGCAAGCACAACTTTCCCATCAAGATCATACTTCACACTTCTGACCCGGATCTTCTGGTTGAACTTATCCCCTCGAAGAACCGTAGTAAAATCCTGCTCTATCCGCTCAGCATCCTCAACACCGTTGATTTCAAAACCGCTATTCTGATGCCTAACTCCAAAAACAAGCCAGCCGCCATTAGTATTGGAAAACGCACTCACTGTTTCAAAACTGCTCTTTGGAATAGAAGACTTCGCCTCCTTAACCTCAAAATCTTCCCACTCAAGCTCTTCCAGCCGGTTGAACAGTTCCGTTTTATCCATATTCAGCATTCCCTTTTAATGATCCGGCTTCTTTGAGGTATCATATCTCATAACCCAGACCTGTCAGATTCTTCCTGATCTCAGCCTCCAGCCTGTCACTCTCTTCGAACTGAGTCTTCAACTTGCCCGTAAGTGAAGCCATCTTTTCGGCAAAAGGAATTCCATCGTCCTCTTCTTCCTCCGCACCAACGTATCGTCCGGGAGTAAGGACAAAATCATGCTTTTTGATAATCTCAGGGTCTGCTGAGAAGCAGAATCCGGGCACATTATCATCCCCGGTCCATTCCTGTTGCCATTTGTGGAAGGTCTCTGCTATCTTTTGTATGTCCTCATCCTTAAAATCACGAAGAACACGGTCCTTCATAAATCCAAGATTGCGGGCATCAATGAACAGGACTTCGCCCTGCCGGTTCCTTTTTCCATCCTTTGCGGACTTATCCTTTGTTAAGAACCAGATACATGCGGGTATCTGGGTGTTGGTGAACAACTGTCCCGGCAGTGCGACCATGCACTCCACGATATCTTTCTCCACAAGAGATTTGCGTATCGTGCCTTCATTATTGGTATTACTGCTCATGGAACCGTTAGCAAGAAGAAGTGCCATGCTTCCGGTTGGAGCAAGGTGGTGCAGCATGTGCTGCATCCAGGCAAAGTTGGCATTGTTCTGGGGCGGCGTGCCATATTTCCAGCGTGGATCACCCTCCAGTTTCTCATGCCACCACTCCTTCATATTAAAAGGAGGGTTCGCCATCACAAAATCAGCACGCAGGTCGGGGTGCTGGTCATCAATGAAAGAATCTGCGTTCTTCTTACCGAAATTAAAATCAATACCACGAATAGCCATATTCATAGCGGCCAGTTTCCATGTAGTCGGATTTGACTCCTGGCCATATACCGATATCTGTTTTTTCTGCTCGGAAACATCATAATGCTTCACGCCTGCATGGCTTTCAATGAACTTATCACTGGAAACAAAGAAACCACCACTTCCCATGGCAGGATCATAAACACGACCCTTGTAAGGTTCCAGCATTTCAACGATCAAAGTAACAATAGCTTTTGGTGTGTAATACTGGCCACCCTGTTTCCCTTCAGCAAGTGCGAACTGCCCCAGGAAATACTCATAAACATGGCCAAGAATATCTTTGGATTTAAGGTTCAGCTTTTTGCCTTTATACTCTGGATTATGAAAACTTGTATTACTGAAATTATTAATAAGCCCGATAAGTTTCTCGGAATCAAGCTGATATTGACTGATCCTGTTAAGAATGCCTTTAAGTTTAGGATTAGCTTTTTCAATCTCATCAAAAGCATTATCTATCAGCCATGAAACTGATTTTAGCTTAACATCCTCATCCTGTTCATTTTGCCAGATAGCAGTATTTAGGGGAAGGACACTTTTTTCCTTAAGAATTTCCCAGCGTGCAGTCTTTGGCACCCAGAAAACATTCTTCTCAGCATAATAATCCCTTATCTCCAGCTCATCAGCAATAGCCTGCTGATATTCCTCCTCACTGGAATAATCATCACGAGGGAAATAATAGATATTCTCATCGTCATCCTTTTTGAACAACTCAATAAGTTCATTCTGTCTCTCTTCAAAAGCATCAGAAACATACTTCAGGAATATCAAGCCCAAAACTACATGCTTGTAGTTAGCTGCATCCATATTTGAACGAAGTTTGTCTGCGGCTTTCCAGAGCTTAGTTTCAAATTCTTTGAAAAATTCCTGTTCAATATCAGTCATTATTAACGCCTTCATAATTCGAATTATCAATATCTTGCTTTAATAGCAAATATTCAGAATTAAATATCTATTGAACTAAAATACAGTTGTTAATATATATCACTTACTAAAATTTGATAAACTTAGTTCAATACTTTCATGTTGATATTTTATTAAGTAGAACAAAATAAAATGGAAAAATTTAATTGGTTAGTAAGGTAAAATTAAAAATGTTTTTTTATCAGATACCTATTACCCAATAAAGATTTACAGGGATAAGATTCGAAAAGAGGACTAATCTGAAATTTTGGAAATGGTAGTTTTAACTATTAGCTATAATAGCAGGACTCCCAATTCACCAAGCATCCTTTCCAGCCTGAACAATGGCAACCCTACCACATTGAAGAAATCCCCTTCTATTCTCTCAACAAGCAGTGCGCCTTTTCCCTGTATGGCAAAGGCACCAGCTTTCCCGAAAGGCTCACCGGAACTGACATAGGATTCAATTTCGTCTTCCGACAGGTCTTTTATCCATACATCCGTGCTTTCATATTGTGTGATCTCTGTTTTTGCAGCCGCGTCCATGACAGTGACACCTGTGATAGCCTGTATCCGCTGCCCGCTGATCTTGAGCAGCATTTCATTTGCCATGGTTGTATTTTCAGGTTTACCCATGATCTCGCCCTTGCAGACAACAACCGTGTCAGCCGAGATGATGATGCCCTCTTTGAAATGTCGGGCTACGTCCCTGGCCTTTTCAAGTGAATGGTGCATAACAAGCTCTTCTGGTGTCAGGTTTTTAGCTGTTTCTTCTGCATAGGAGCTGGTGAAGACCTGGAAGTCATCTCCTATGAGTTGTTCCAGCAATTGTTTTCGTCTCGGAGATGCTGAAGCAAGGATTATTTTATTCATACTTCTATCCGAATGGCTTGTCAGGGAATGCCCTTTCCGGGATCCATGTCCCGATAGACTGAAAAAGATTCTCAGAGGGGAGCTGCTTCAGCCTCTCCCATGGTTTCCTGCAGCTGGTCGAACATCGGTATCTCCAGTCCGGAGTACCACATCTGCAGGAACGTGAGCATATGGTACTTCAGGAAGACCCTTGCAGGCATGCCGACAAATGCCATGGCAAGTATGAAAAGGACCATCTGGATAAATATTACAGGTGCGAGTATTAGCCAGACCAGCATGTCCGAACCCGGCAGAAGAGCTGAGAGCACAAGGTAGAACCCTCCGTCAATGATCAGAAGCAGCAGCAGGGCAATGGCTGCTACTATAAGGGCTGCGATACCCACAACAATAGCCACTGCGATATTCAGGACAATACGCCCTATCCAGTAGATAATTATCTGTTGCCAGTCCTGCCTGAACTTCCTGAGGACCATGGAAAGTGCCTTAAATATGCCTGTTCCTGAGTACAGGCTTACGGGTATCGAAAGGTTCACAAAGGAACCCACGATACCGCCTATGACTGCCAGTACAAAGATGATGAAAAAAAGAAGGAATATAAAGTAGACTATTCCGGCTACAAGTGAACTCTCTAAGTTCCCGTCGCTCTGCCCCACCATGAAGTAGATGAAAGGCAGGGCCATAATTGCAATGATGATAAGGTATATTATGCCGATCAGCAAACGGAGAAGGAACAGGCCTAATCCTTTCCCGAGGAAGCTTCGGGAATATTCCCAGAACCTGACATCGTTGCTTACAAGGGACCTGACCAGCACGAACTCCATCACACTGGAGATATATGCCAGTACAAGTGCAAGAATGATAATGAGCAGTACAGCTCCGACGACGTATGCTACTGCGTTGGCTGCAATATTCTCAGAGATACCATGGAAAAGCTCACCCAGGCCTGCAGGCAGGTCCTGTGAGGAAGGCACATCGGATTCATCAAAGGAGTAGTTTCCACCTCCGCTATTGAAACTTGCTCCTCCGCCTATAAGCAGAACGATGATCGCGAGTTTCACCCATTTCCAGAAATCGAAAGGTTCAAGCAGACATTTCCTTGTCCGCTCGAAGGCCCCGTCAACAGCATCTATGACATACCAGCTCATGTCTAAAAATAGTAAGTGTTCACATAAATAATTACTGATTTTGGAAAGAACATCAACGGACTCTCGTTAGACCACACTCAGGCTGTCAGCTTGATTCTTAATTATATCCGTGGTTGAAAAAGAAGAACGAAAAGCATCACAAAGAAGTGATACCATTCTCTGCCGTGAAACTCCGTAATGTGTCAAACATAGGCATCTCCACTTCCGGGTACCACATCTTAAGGAATGTGAGCATATGATATTTCAGGAAAAGGGTTACGGGCATCCCTATCAATAAAACGGCCAGAATGAGGAGGACTAGCTGGACCAGGATGACAGGTACAAGTACTATCCAAATCAACATACCCCCTCCTGATGCTATGGCGGAAAGTACAAAGTAAATTATGCCGTCGATGACCAGAAAGAGCAACAGGGCTATCATGCTGACGAACAGGGTTAAGATTAAGGACACGATGGACAACAAAATAGCCAGGACCATTCTTCCCAGCCAGTAGGCGACAATCTGTTGCCAGTCCTGCCTGAACTTTTGAAATACTCTGGAGAAAGCACTGAATACACTAGTTTCGGTGTACAGGCTTATGGGTATGGACAGGTTTACAAAGGAATTGATGATCATTCCGGCCACCCAGAAAACGAGTCCCAGAATGACCAAAAGAAACACGAGTGGAACAAGCAGAAGTTCCATGTCCCCTGAAGCGGACCCCATAATCAGATATAGTAAAGGTACTGCGACAATGGCACTTATAACCAGAACAATGAGCGCAACTGCAAGGCGGAACAGCAGCAGATTGAAACCCTTGCCGAGGAACCGGCGCGAATATTCCCAGAACCTTACCCGATTGATCACAACA
>JAWSUM010000119.1:0-7775 GCA_033549165.1 Methanolobus sp. | reverse complement strand
CGGTATGTTCCGGTAAAGAATTGCCTTCCAGGGAACAGCATCACAATGGTTGTCAGAATAAATAACAATCTGTCATCGGCCAGGAAGGATGGAACAAACCAGAGAAGGTTCGGGAATGCATTGCTCATGTCCCCGAAGGATATGGGAATCCCGAGAGCCGCTGCAATAATCAGATTATTTCGCTGTTTTCTTGTTTCTTCTTCCCGTGCCTTAAGTTCAATGTCCTCCGGTTCTTTCGTTGTACCCTTTACAGATGCAGTATATCCGAGATCTTCAATAACAGCTATCATAGCTTTTACGGATACGAGTGAAGGATCATATTCCACGTTTGCAGTATTGAGACTGGCAGCTACCGAAGTAACACCATTAAGTTTTGTGAGACTTTTTTCAATATTCCGGACACATGATGCACATGTAGTGCCGCCTATATCCAGGGTAACTTTATCTTTAACTACGGTGTACCCGATTGCAACGATCACATTTTCAAGCTCTTTCGGTGAGACAAGTGTAGGAACATATGTGACCGATGCTTTTTCCAGGGGAAAATTCACAGTCGCAGATACGACTCCCGATTGCTTTTTAAGCGCAGTTTCAATGTTTTGTGCACATGAGGCACACGTCATCCCGGATATTTTTAACGTGATGTCTGCCACAGCACCGGCTGAAGGTGCATCCTGCTTAATCTCCTTTTCATCCTCGTCAATAACGACAGGACAGACTTCTGTCTCTTCCGGCTGCACTCCTGATTGAACAGGTATGTCTTCAACCACCTCATAACCGGCGTCTGCTACGGCCTGCTTTATTTCGTTGAGGCCCGTAACTTCATCATCAAATGTAATTGAAGCATTTTTGTTCTCAAGGCTTACATCAACTGCTTCAACGCCTTTTAACTTTGAAATTGCCTCGCTCACCTTTTTGTGGCAGTGCATGCATGTCATTCCATGAATGCTGATTATGGCTTTAGTTTTCATAGCAATACTCCACAACTCAAAATACTATTAGAAGTTCCGTCGTATCTTCCAAATTTTCGTTTTTAAGTATCAATTGTGTAACAGTTTAACAACATTGGTTTATATTATTTTTAGATATATAAAAGTTTCAGCAAAATCTTTCAGTTTGCACAACCCATAAGAATGAAACAAAAGATGATGTGCCGATGAGAATCAAATCCAACCTGGAATTCTATGATTCTCATACTTTGGCACATTAACCTCATTCTCTACGCTTTTGCCTGTATGCAGCTCCTAAAAAAGCAACTGCGGCAAGTAATGCCTCAAATGCCGGTGTAGGCGCAGCGCCTTCGGTTTCACCGGCAGTTTCCGTTTCGTTTTCGGCAGGTTCCGGTCCCAGTTCAATTATAATCTCGTGTTCCGAAAACTCCGGCATGTACACGAGCATTGAGGCTGTATCATCCTCCTGCAGGAAGTAACAGAGAGGCTGGTTTCCACCTTCGAACAATTTATCAAGATCGTCTGTACGATTTAGTGTAACTCCGTCATACATTACCCTGAGGTGGTCCGGTCTTGTGAAATCCATGGTTTTCTCATCCATGTTTACAATAATTACCTGACCATCTTCAAGTTCGGAAAATATTGCCAATGCCATGTGGTTTTGTCTCGCTTCCCTTATCCGCACATTAACCGGTGTGTAATTTAAGAGAGACATGGAATTCCCGCCATCATGCATGGTAAGCTCCGCACCTACCTGTCCCATCGCTATTCCATAATTGATCCGGTGGTGCATGTCCAGCGATTGGTTCGAATACCGGAACATGGTCTGGTGAAACTGCGGGGACATTGTTGTAGCCCGGAACATTACCACGCTATTTTCGACAAGGTCCAAGCTTATTGTTCCGTCCGCGATATCAATATCAAGGCCGGATATCTGCGGGTCATCTGTCATGAAATCGGGACTTACTATCAGGAATCCTTCAAAATTATTCCTGGTTATTTTTATAGTAGTTGCCCCGTTCAACTCCTCGTAATCCATAATTGCCTCAACATCATCTGCCAGATCGAAAACGACTTTTTTATCGGCAAATGCCCTGATCTGCATAGTTGCCATTGGGTTGTCATGGATGTTTATCATACTTGAATTTCCAATGTATGCGGCATTCGAACCCCGGACATTCCGGGATATATAATCAAAATCTGAAACTTTGACCGAATCAAAAATAAGATCGCCGGATATTGCAAAATTGCGGATTTCGCCGGCCTCGCCAAAGGTGAATGTTGTGTAGTTTCCGTATGCAGAGTGGCCCTGCATCATGAAATTAAGTCCCTGGGTCGTTCCATGCATTCTCATGCCATACATGGCTTGCTGTCTCATTCCGACCATTCCTCTTGCATTTACGGACGCAGGCATGTTTCCCATATGAAGTACCATATAATTAGCAACTACGTCACCTGACACTCCATATTCATCTTCGATTTCACCGATTGTCAGATTCCGGTCAACGTCTTCCGGAAGTCCCATGTCGGAAATAATAATGTCTACAGAAACGCCAAACATGTTGGATATCTGTAAAAGGGTATATTCCTCAAATCCCATGAATCTGTTGTCCATATGTCCGAATTGTCCGCCAGACATTTCTCCCATCATAGTACCTTGTCCCATCTGTGCGAGGACAGGAGATGCAATTGCTACTGAAAACAGCACAATACCAGCTAGAAGCAGACCCAAATGTTTCATAGTTTTCATGACTCTCCGTTACTTTTTATACAAATCATTGACTTTAATAAAATATATATTTAATGATTAATCTGTTTTTAAGTCATAAAACAAAACATGCAATTGTTTAAATAAGATTACAAATGAAATTCTTGTCCACACCACTTAGTTAAACACCGAATATCTATAGTTCATGCTCTAAAACCATGTCTTAATGTCTTATTTACATTGATACCGACATCATAAGTTTCGGACAAAGGATTCTTAACTATAATTTGATATCTTTTTCCGGAATTGCGGACCTAACCGATTTATTTATATATGGATATGACTTGTATAGAGGGCCAATCTAGTGCACATATCATTTCATTATTCATATAGCGATAGCCCGTTGAACATTACATTGATCATTTAATACTCATATATTACATAGAATCACATTCATTCGGAGGAATTTCTTGGCAAAGAAAGTACAGAGAAAGTTAGACAAATGGAAGTCAAAAACCTGGTATAACGTAGAAACACCTGAATTCATCAGCAGGACCAATATCGGAGTAACTCCTGCAGAAGAACCTGAGCAGCTTATCGGCCGTGTCGTGGAAACAACCGTTGGTGAGATAGCTAACGACTTCACCAAGCACAACACAAAGCTTAAGCTCGAGATCAGCGAAGTCAACGGTGATGTTGCCAACACCAGGTTCATTGGTCACGAAATAACAACCGACTACCTGCGTTCCATTGTCAAGCGCCAGACCTCAAGGATCGACACCAACCTCGACGTAACCACAAAGGACGGTTACCTCATCAGGGTCAAACCAATCTGCTTCACTGTCAAAAGGGCAAGGACAAGCCAGATAAAAGGCATAAGGGATGTAATGGACAAGATCGTAAAGGAACGTGCCGCAGAGCTTAACTTCGAGCAGTTCATTGAAGAAGCGATCATGGGCAAGCTCTCCGCAAACATCTACAGGAATGCAAAGTTCATCTACCCGCTCAGAAGGGTGGAGATCAGGAAGACAGAAGTAAAGGCTCTTCCTGTAGCAGCCTGATTTTAAAATATCAGAATCGAGGTATCACTTCTTGTGATACCCAATATTACATTTTCTTCTGATTGTTTTTGCTACTGGCAGTTAGAACTTATCTCAGATGATTTTTCCTTACAGTCAGGTTTCCGTATTCCTGGCTTTGTTTTCATATTCCTTTCTGATCAGCCTTGCCATTTCTTCGTTTGCATCCACAACGAATGAGCCTATGTATCCGCAGTATTTACAATGATACAGGCCTTCAACTCCCCCTGCCTCATAATACAGATCGGCACTTCCGCATACAGGACAAACCTGCATGGTCCCTTCCGGGCCACTACCATCTTTTGCAATGAGTTCATCAATCTCATCCATGTTCTCCGTATCAGGATCTTCCATGTTTACCTTCCTCCTGCTTATCGTGGTACATTGGCAAAATACACAATAGATTATGAGATCGTTAAGCATATCAAATTATCTGGAATTCCCATTCTGCTTGCTGCAAGCAAGTTCCTGAGGATAAGGACAAAGAAATGTTTGTTTTGATATGTACCCCACATTGAACTGCAATGCCCAGTACATTATTTTTTCTTTAAGCTCGAACTGGATGGAAGCATTTTCCCGATAGCACTGCAATTTCTGCAAAAACACGAACTTGTCCTGAGCACCAAGATACCTGGAAAGGTATCCGAAAGCATGCATCAGGGCATTGATGGTAGAACCGGTCTCCGCAGGTTTTGACAATGCCTGCAACAAAAGCTCAAGATATTGTCGGAAAACCTCCTCTGCCGAAAGAACTCCCCTGTTTGCAACGATATTACCCATTGAGGTCATTAGATCTTTATCATATGCCATTAGCAGGAGTTTGTTTCGGGAATGGTATTCGATCAGTGAATGCACACTTACCGAAAACGATGCCTCCCTGAAGGATGACAGAGTGAATATCACGGTCAGAAAATGGTCCCTGAGGATAACATCAGCAAGCTGTTCCTCATCCACCGCCGGCAGTTGAGGGTATTTCCTGATGACGGCATCAGCAAAGAAACCATTTCCCTGTGAGTTTATCCATTCGCCTTCCCCTGTATCGGGATATACCTTGGTAGTACCGATCCCACAGGAGGGAGATCTGGATTTCAGGATGAAGCCGTCAAAGTCATCAAGTCCTTCAAGATAGAAATCAGCAAAGTTCTCCATTTTCTGTGTGAGCTCAATTCCTGTTGCGGGCTGCACAAGTCGCCTATTCCCGTCAAAGATCATGCGTATGGGTTTTCTTGGAACTCCCAAACCTATCTCACACTCGGGACAAACATCAATGAGATCCGCAAACGGCTTCATGGATTCAACAAAATGACTGTGTATCATCTGTCCGTCGTATCGGCAGGGTGCAAAACCCAGGCATTTACTGACTACGATGATCGGACGGGAAAATGTAGGTAATTCGGGCAATTCAATGGCCTCAAAATGATTTTTTGTTCCCGCTCGGACCTCTCATATATTTCCCGAATTCTGAGTCAACGAGCTGCATTCCATTGAACACAGGCCCATCCTTGCACACCCTGAGTCCTTCTCTGTCCATACAGCAGGCACCGCATACACCAATGCCGCATTTGAAGTACCTGTGAAGGCTGAACTCGGTTTTGTCCAGGGAACCCTGTTCTTTCAGTATCTCAAAGACAAATTTCATCATCATCTCGGGACCGCAGGTGTATATCCTGTCAAAGCCGGAGGTATCCGTTTCCGCAAGTACGTGTGTCACAAAGCCGCAGCGATGGGCAGAACCGTCATCTGTTGTCATGTGAAGCCCCCCACATGGTGTGAGCCTGTTAATGAACAACAGTTCATCGGCATTCCTTGCTCCGAGTATCGTGGTCACGCATGTACCCTTTGACATGGCATATTCTGCAAGCAGGGCAACTGCTGCAGCACCAACGCCTCCTGCAACAATGAGGATTTTCTCATCCGGTCCGGGAAGTGTGAACCCTGTTCCGAACGGACCACGTATACCAAGGTGGTCCCCTTCCTTGAGCTCGAACATCTTTTCAGTGGCATCCCCCACTTTCTGCACAGTGATGGCATTCCTGTAGGAGAGGGTCATCGGAATCTCATCCGTACCTCTTATCCAGACCATAACGAACTGACCGGGCAGCGCCTCTTCAAGACTTTTGTCAAAGAAGAAGGTCTTAGTAGAAGGTGATTCCTGCACTATCTTTGTAATTGTAACGTCAACGGGATACATCAGCTTCTCCTGTGGGCAAGCCCTGTGATCTCTTCAGTACTCCATCCCTTTTCCAGGAGGAAACTGTCAATTCCATCCGCAACATTCCTGAACACATCTACTCCGTCACAGACAGCAGAGCCGATCTGTACAGCAGACGCACCGGCCATCATCATCTCCACAGCATCCTCCCAGCTTGAGATACCGCCTACACCGATGATGGGAATGTCCAGAGCAGCGTAAAGGTCATAAACACATTTGATAGCGACCGGCTTCACAGCCTGTCCGGAAAGTCCTCCGAATCTGTTACCAAGTACAGGATAACCGCTATTGATATCAATTGCCATGCCGCGCACGGTATTGATCGCAACGATCGCGTCAGCGCCTCCCCTCTGAGCAGCCTCACCAATATTGACGATGTCAGTCACATTCGGAGTGAGCTTCACCCACACAGGCAGGTCTGTCACATCATTGACAGCAGCTGTTATTTCCTCAACCGCACAGGCATCACATCCGATGGATGCACCGTAGCCCTGTGCATGGGGACAGCTTACATTGAGCTCGAAGGCATCAGGCCCTGCATCTGCCAGCCCTCTGGCAACCGTTGCGAACTCCTCGGCATTGCCTCCGAATATGCTGGCTATCACAGGAACACCTGCTTCCTTTTTGGCTATTGAGAGCTCACCTGAGAAGTCAGGATACGAAGGGTTGGGAAGGCCCATGGCATTCAGGAAACCGTATCCGAGGTTAACCATGCTTGGATTCTTATGGCCTTCCTTTGGTTCCGGACCGATGGACTTTGTTACAACCGCACCTGCCCCTTCTTTCGCAACACGCACGAGTGATGCGCCGGTCGTGCCCATAATCCCTGCTGCCAGTATCGTCGGGCACCTGAGTCTAAGGCCTGTTATCTCGATCATGATATACGCTACTCAAAGCATTTTATTCGAAAGCTGGCATACCGCTCTCTGGACAAGTTCCTTCCCGCCCATGTCTACCAGCTCCCCGGCAAGCCTGCGGGCATGCTCTACGTAGTCTTCCAGAGGGATGATCTCATCGATACGCACCTCCGTTGAACCGTCCAGTGAGAGAACCTCTGCAAGGACACGCAGTTCCCCGTCATTCACAAACTCCGCGAAGGAACCAATTGGTGCCGTGCAGCCTCCTTCCACATCCGCGACCACGATACGCTCGATACTCGTCTCGATACGTGTCTTTTGGTGGTCAAGCATCGAAGTTGCCTTTTCAGCTTCAGTTCCGGCAAGGGTGACAACAGCTATTGTACCCTGGTTTGCTGAAGGGCAGAAATCATCAGTATTGAGTCTTTCCACATCCATTTCCCAGCCCATACGCTGCAGGCCTGCCTCAGCCAGCAGTATACCGTCATAGAGACCATCCTTCAGTTTCCTGATACGGGTATTGATATTACCGCGAAGGTCCTGCACATCGAGATCAGGACGGTATCGCAATATCTGTGCCCGCCTGCGCATGGAAGTTGTACCAATGACAGCCAGTTCCGGCAGTTCGTCCAGCCTGGAGCCGTCCGCGGTCAGAAGCACATCGCATGGAGAATCCCTTTTCAGGACCGCAGAGGTACTGAGCGTTTCAGGCCTGACAGTCGGGAGGTCTTTCATGGAATGGACCGCTATGTCAATTTCACCTTCAAGCATCCTGTCATCGAGTTCCCGCACAAAGGCACCGACGCCCTCCACTTCATGCAGGGGACGATCAGTAAAAGTGTCACCTGTGGTCTTGATTATCTTCCTGGTAGTACGTACTCCCCTCTCCGACAGCATACGTTCGATGGTTGTAGCCTGTGCAAGGGCAAGGTCACTTCCACGGGTTCCTATGATCATGCGTTTTACTCC
>JAWSUM010000118.1:0-7832 GCA_033549165.1 Methanolobus sp. | reverse complement strand
GCAAAGCCCGGTTCTCCCGTAATGCTTCTTCTGCCTGCTTACGCTCGGTTATGTCCCCGCATATACAGAATATCAGTTTTTGTCCTCCACTGGTCACTCCGGTAGCACTTACATCCACATCTATGACAGTACCATCCTTACGTCGCATCTTCGTGTCAAAGAAGGCCCCGGCTTCATCAGTATCTTTAAGCATTTCAAGCAGTTCCTCTCGTGTGAATTGTACGTCCCAGTCCCACACGTGCAGTTTCAGTGCCTCTTCAACGGAATATCCAAGAATCTGTGCAAATTTCGGGTTCGTCTCAAAAACCCTGCCGTTCAGGTCGAGGACAATGATCCCATCCCTTGACCCATCTATGAATATACGCCGGCGTATTGCTTCTTCAGCGATTTTTTCTTCTGCCTGCTTGCGTGCGATCATTACTGACAGGGCATTTGCCGAGCTGACGAGGAACTGTTCCAGTTTCGCAGAGCGTGTGTGTCCTTCTTGCACGTAGAGGTTCAAGACACCGATAGTGTGGTTTTTGAACTGCAATGGTACACAGTAGTGTCCGTGAGAATGCATGCCTTCATAATGAATCTCATGGCGTTCATCAACCCCGTTGGCAAATACCACTTTTTCAGTGGATGCGGCACGTCCGCACAGGCACTTCCCAAAGGGCACGTGTGCACATTTATGTAAAAGTGGTTCAGCCAGACCACGTGATGCCTTAAGTACCAGGCAGTCCGGGTCATCTTCCACCAGGAAAACAGCCCCGGTATTTTCGAGTTCGAAATCGGACAGTTCAAGGATTAAATCCAAAGCATTCTCAAGCAAACGTTCTATAGGCAAATCTTTAAAGGACAGACGGAGAATTTCATTGATGGCCGATTCACGCACATACCCATGATATATTTTATCTTCTGCCTGCTTACGCTCGGTTACGTCCTGGAACACAGTCACAAACCGGTGCTCGCTCAGCTTGTAGGCACTGATGTGATAATACCGGTTGATCGATTCGAAGAATTGTTCATAGTCAACCGGGACACCTGTCAATATCACTTTGCCACATGTTTCAATGAATGACGTTTTTTCAATTCCGGGAAATACATCAGCTGCATGTTTTCCCAAAACGTCACTGGCTTTAAAGCCGGTCTGCTTTTCAAATGCCTTGTTCACTTCCCGAAAAATGAAATCCACAGGATTGCCATGCTCGTCCAGTATGATTTCATGTATGGAAACGCCACTTAATGAGTTCTCGAACAGGCCGCGGAACTTTTCCTCACTCTTGCGAAGCTCTTCTTCTGCTTCCTTAAGCCTGGTGATATCGGTGGATATATTCGCTGTAGCTATCAATGTTCCATCGGAGTCGAATATCGGAAACCAGCGGGCAGAAAAAATGTACTTTTTCCCATCCGGATATATCAATGTCCCTTCACATTCGATCTGTTCACCAGGCGGTAAAGCCTGTGCTTTTAGCTCATTTACAGCATAGCTTTTAATCGTTTCCTTTTCCTGTGAATTACCGAAAATCTCCTCGCTGGTCTTTCCGATCAACTCTGTCACGGAATTCGCGCCGGCAGCCCTGACAAAGGCCATATTGGCCGTTATGACCCGAAGCTGAAGGTCTTTCACAACGCAAATATTTGAAGTGTTTTCCACAATGGAAGCAAAGAGTGATGTATCCCCCTCTGCACGTTTATATCCGGTATTTTCAGACAGCTGATCGCCACCCTGGCCAATTACATATTATGATTATCATTACCCTCTCCCGGTAAAACCTGCTTAATGCAAGGATACAAAGTTTAAACTATGATTTAAATACCATGGTAATTATATATTAGTTAATATTTGCGTAGCAATTATATATAATTTATGTAGAAACCTCAACTGGTTTCAGGAAAAATCAGTTTCACATACGATTTTTAAAGTTCTCGTCACTTTTTGCGTAATGGTTTGAAAGTGGCGGAAGTATGGATATGTAAGGCGCTTTTTGTTCTGTTTTTATTCTGCATAATAGTAATAATTATAGAATGCTTTTGAAATAATGGCCATGATCATGTTCTTAATCTCTTGAGGATTTCAGTTTTATCTGCTTATCGTCAAGGCCCTTCTGAAGTTACGGGTGATATCCTTTACATCCGGTTTGTCGTGAAGGGAAAGGTCAAGTCTGAACACATCAGACCCGGACTCGCAAAGTTTGTCAGTCTCTCCCAGCATGTTCAGTTCAGTAAAACCATGCTAATGCATCAGAGATCCCTTGATCTCTTTCCGGCGTGGTATAATTTTTAAAACCTCATGATTCTCTGAAAGTCAAAGTTGATTCAGAGAATGGGAAATGGTTGCAAAGAACTCCGGCAATGGCAGAAAAAATAACCGATCATATATGGACTTTAAAAGAGTTATTAACTTTCAGGGTCCCGGTTCAATGACACGGGGACAGTACCAATCTTTTTCATGTTAACTTATTGAATCCGCAAACCTTTACAAGATAATGATGAAATTCTAAGATGTATAAAAGTCACCAACACTTATAAATTAAACCTTACCCCATAATATAATAGGTGGAGTGCATTGCGTTTATTTGATCATGGTTGTAATTCAATGCTATCAAAAACGGTAACAAAGAAAACTTTACTTGAGGAGGTATTACGCAAATGGTTCAGGAATTGAGGCCACTTTCACTGGGGTATGCAGCAGCAATAGTGGCAGCAATTGGAATGCTTATACTTGGAATACTCGGAAATCTGGGAATCTATTCCGGTGCAGTCCGGATGATGGAACAATGGCATATGTTCTTCTCCCTGACACCGGTCGGAATAATAGCAGGAATTATTGAAGCTGCAATCATTTCGTTTGTGTTCGCATATTTGCTTGGAGTATTTTACAATAAATTCTCTTAATTCAGGGAGGAGAGGATGAAACCTGAAAAAGAAGCGGGAAGTCGGGACGCATCAGAAGATGATCACAATAAAATGGAACACATGAGCCACATGGAACATGAAAAGCATATGGAACATGGGGAAGGAAAAAGTCATCACGCCATGATGATGGAAGATTTCAAAAAAAGATTTATCGTTTCATTGATACTTACATTCCCCATCCTTTTTCTTTCTCCCGCCATTCAGGATTTTCTTGGCTTTGAATTCCAGTTCACAGGTTCGACCCTCATTTTGTTTTTATTGTCCTCTTTCGTCTACTTCTACGGTGGCTATCCATTCCTGAAAGGTATCTTCAATGAATTGAAGGCAAAAACTCCGGGCATGATGACCTTGATTGCTATTGCGATCAGTGTAGCATATTTTTATAGCGCCGCGGTTGTTTTCGGGCTACCCGGCACAGTGTTCTTCTGGGAACTTGTTACATTGATAGATATCATGCTTCTGGGACACTGGCTTGAAATGCGCTCCGTCCTGGGTGCTTCAAGAGCCCTGGAAGAATTGGTAAAAATAATGCCTTCCGAAGCTCACCTGTTGAAAAACGGGGAGACTGTGGATGTACGTGTCGATGAATTAAAAATCAGCGATAAAGTACTTGTCAAGCCGGGGGAAAAAATACCTGTAGATGGTATTGTGGTTAAAGGCGAGACCAGCGTCAACGAAGCGATGTTAACAGGCGAATCAAGGCCCGTTTCCAAAAAAACGGATGACAGAGTAATCGGAGGTTCTGTCAACGGGGAAGGGTCCATTCAGGTTGAAGTCAATAAAACAGGCAAAGATACCTATCTGAGTCAGGTTATCGAACTCGTCAGAAATGCGCAGGAAAGCAGGTCAAAGACACAGGATCTGGCAAACAGGGCGGCGCTCGTACTCACGATTATAGCCCTGACGGTTGGTGCGCTGACACTTGCAGCCTGGCTATACTTCGGAAGTGAATTCGTTTTCGCCCTGGAGCGAGCGGTTACCGTGATGGTGATTACTTGTCCTCATGCTCTTGGTCTGGCAATACCTCTTGTGGTTGCGGTGTCCACATCCCTGGCTGCCAACTCCGGCCTGTTGATCCGGGACAGACAAGCCTTCGAGAGGGCAAGAGAGGTCCAGGCAATTGTTTTTGACAAAACCGGAACTCTGACCCTGGGTAAATTCGGGGTTACGGACATAATACCTCTTGCTGATGCGGACAAAAACGATATTCTTAGGCTTGCTGCCAGCCTGGAATCAAATTCCGAGCACCCGATAGCCCTTGGTATCGTTAACAGTGCAAAGGAACAGGAATTGAAACCGGAAAGCCCGGATGAGTTCAATTCTATTCCGGGAAAAGGTGTTGAGGGTCTGGTCAACGGCAGGAAACTGAAAGTAGTCAGTCCCGGGTACCTCAAAGAAAACGAAATAGAGATCAAAAACGACCAGGTCGAAAAGGTGGAGCAGCAGGGCAAGACTGTTGTTTTCCTGCTTGAAGAGGACAAACCGTTAGGTGTCCTGGGGCTTGCCGATATCATAAGAAAGGAGTCCAAGGAAGCTATTGAAAAGCTCAAATCCATGGACATAAAGTGCATGATGCTTACCGGCGATAACAGGTTCGTTGCCAAGTGGGTGGCTGAAGAACTCGGACTTGATGACTATTTTGCCGAGGTGTTGCCACATGAAAAAGCGGAAACCATCAAAGAGGTGCAGAAAGAATATATCGTGGCAATGGTGGGGGACGGGGTAAATGATGCTCCTGCCCTGGTTCAGGCAAATGTGGGGATCGCAATCGGTGCAGGGACGGACGTCGCTGTGGAAAGTGCTGACATTGTGCTTGTAAAGAACGATCCCAGAAATGTGGTGGATATCACGGTGCTCTCAAAGAAAACATATTCGAAAATGTTCCAGAACCTTCTCTGGGCTACCGGCTACAATGCTTTTGCTATCCCTCTGGCAGCGGGTGTTCTTTTCAGCTACGGTATTGTGCTCTCACCGGCAGCGGGGGCAATACTGATGAGTCTTAGCACGATTATTGTTGCCATAAATGCAAAAACACTTAAAATGGGATAACATCGTTAAAGTGGGGGAAATCGAATGATTACTATCGATCCGACATTATCGGCAGTTGAAGACCCGGTATGTCATATGAAACTTGATGAACGTACTGCAAAGTTCAAAAGTGAATATAAAGGTGAAACTTACTATTTCTGTTCTCTTGCGTGTAAGAAAAAATTCGACGAGAATCCGGAAAAATATCTTGAGTTCTATCCTTAAGAAGGGAGATACATGAAAATAGTTGTTGCCGATTCCATATATCTTCCCGGGGAATACAGAACAAAACTGGAGTCTCTCGGAGAGCTGAAAGTATTTGATACGATGCCGGATTCGATGGACGAATTCATCGAAAGGATAAGTGATGCGGAAATAGTTATCGTTGGCAGATACGGATTCTCAAAAGAAGCGTTTCCGGCAGCTTCAAATCTCAGGATGATATCCGTATGGCAAACAGGATACGATCATATCGATATAGAAGCTGCAAACGAGGCAGGAGTGGTCGTAGCCAATGTTCCCGGATATGCATTTGATGCTGTGGCGGAGATGGTGTTTGCTTTTGCTCTCAGTTTACTCAGGAAAGTGCATGTGGCTGACAGGAGGATACGCGAGGGAAAGTTCAACTGGAAGGACTATGTGGGAAATCAGCTAATGGGCAAAACCATAGGTGTTCTTGGTACTGGAAATATCGGGGTACGGGTGATACAGATAGCCCACGGATTCAATATGAATATCCTCTCGGTTACAGGGCATCCGAATCCGGCGAAAGAAACCAGGCTGGGAATAAAATTCGTGGACATGGATACCCTTCTCAAAGAATCTGACATTGTAACCCTCCATGTACCTCTTACTCCGGAAACCGAAAAGATGATAGGTGAGGCAGAACTCGACAAGATGAAACCAACTGCCATCCTGATAAATACGGCAAGGGGAAAAGTGGTTGACGAGGATGCTCTTGTCAAAGCTTTGAAAGAGGGGATAATCAGGGGAGCCGGGCTGGACGTGTTTGAAAAAGAACCGCTTCCAACAGACAGCCCGCTCATGAAATTGGACAACATGATGCTGACTCCGCATATTGCATTCCTTTCAGAGGAATCCCTTGAAGAGTGCACATACGTATGTGTTGAGAATGTTGAGATGTTTGTCAGGGGAAAAGCACAGAATATCGTGAACCCGGAGGTTTTGGAAAAATAATCAGCTAAAACTTCTGTATGATTGGTCCGGTTTACGAAATAGAGACATTTTCATGAACAAATCCACACTTAACTTTATTGTCGAAGCTTTGATGTTCCTGATGCTGATGGGGCTGGCCGGGCTGGGTCTGTCCCTCAGGCTTGAAATGCATCTGTTTGGGGATTATCATTTCTATCTGGGTTTATCTCTGGTCGTTTTAATTTTTGTTCATATGTACCTTCACCGGCATCCGATTGTAAGAATGTACAAAAAATTGATAACAGGCTCAATAAAAAGGAAAATAATCGCAATCATATATGTATTGATAAGTCTTGCATTATTACTTGGGTTTGTGATTGAAAAATTCATTTAATGAAAACCATTTGGGATGGGAGTAAAATGAAAACTGCCAGGTACAATAAAGTAATGCTTGCACTGATAATCGCATTATTTTTTTTATCTTTAGCCGGTGCTGCAAAAACCTATGTAATAGGCGAAGAGAAAACACCGGTAACAATACCTGCGGAGGGAGCCACATACGTAGGGGCAGATGAATGTCAGGTTTGTCATCAGGAGATATATGCCAACTGGTCAACGACAGGTCATAAATACAAGCTAATGATGCCGGACGAAGCTCTTGAAATAAGACCTGATCTGCCAATGCCGGAAGGCTATGAAAAAGATGACATACTCTATGTTATAGGCGGCTGGGGCTGGAAGGCACGGTATATGGACGATCAGGGTTATATCATAACAACAACCGGAGAAGACCGTAACATCAATGGATCGAACCAGTACAACATCGAGACCGGTGAGTGGGTGGACTATCATGCGGGAGAGTTGCTGGAATATGACTGTCAGAAATGTCATACTACAGGTGCCTCATATGATGAAAAAACAGAAGGTCTGCCCGGAATCAATGGCTCCTGGGAGTTCAGAGGCATCCAGTGTGAGGTATGCCATGGTCCCGGAAGTGAACATGTGGCGCAGAAAGGAATTAGGGGCGTCGCAATTAATGTGAATGAAAGTGCTTCATTCTGCGGACAATGTCACAGGCGTGGAGACGAGGACGACAGGATTCCTGCAAGCGGAGGTTTTGTCATGCATCATGAACAATACCAGGATTTCCTGGCATCAGGAAAAATGGCAGCTTTGGATTGTGTTGTCTGTCATGACCCGCATAGTCCTGTTCATGCAGGTGCGACTAATCAGATAGAAGGTAAAGGCATAATCACGGAATGCTCGGACTGTCATGTGCAAGCTGCGGCGATCTACGAAGATTCGGTAATGGGAGCTGCCGGGGTGGAGTGTGTTGATTGTCATATGCCAAAAACAGTGAAATCCGCAGTAAATGAATCCCCATATGAGGCCGATGTCAGATCCCATTTATTCAGAATAAATATCAGTGCAAATGCCGAGTTCACTTATATAGATCCCGAAGAAGGGAATGAATATGCCAATCCGTACATAACTTTGGAATACGCATGCCTGTCATGCCATGAAGATGAAGATAAAGCATGGGCAGCCGAAACTACACCTCTGGTTATAAACCACGACATCGAGGAAGAAATAGAGATACCTCCGGCACAACCTTCGGAGGAAATACCGGGATTCAGTGTATTTGCTGCTGTCGTGGTGTTAATGCTGGTCTCTGTGCTTAAAAGAAAACGATGAAGGAACTTTGAAGGGGAAATTTACCATTTAGATAAGATGATCACATCATTAGT